>CAYXVH010000039.1:0-12977 GCA_964468615.1 uncultured Thiotrichales bacterium
AAACCTTTATCGATATGTGAAAGGAAATGGTCAGTTGTGTTGAAGCTACGCATAGCTAAATTATATCACCTGTTGCGCGAGTAATGTGATTGGGTGACATACCTGTATATCAATATTTTCGCGTTTTATTTGTGATTGAAAATGCAATGCACAGCCAATATTGCTGCTTACAAGGTAATTTGCAGTTGAGCCTTTTATCTCATGTATTTTGTTTTCAATAATTTGATCAGCAAGTTTCCCCTGAGTGATAGTATTCATTCCTCCTGCGCCACAGCAGGTGAGCTCATCGACAAAATGAACGACTTCAATTTCTGGAATAAACCCAAGTAATTGTTCTACCAAAGTGGCGTCCTTTGTCATCTGTTGTTGTGAGCAAGGTTTATGCAAATAGACATTTTTTTTGAGCGGTTTGAATTTTAGATCTTTACTCTTGAGTTGCTGTAATACAAATTCATTTATATCCCTTAGCATGTTAGTAAGTTCGTGTGCATTGGGTGTGTCATCTAATTTTGGATAGCGTTTTATTTGTGCGCCACAACCTGTTGCTAAACTAATTAAGTGATCTAGCTTCTGGTTTTCGAACGAGTGTATAAAACTTTTTCTCAATGTATTTGCAGTTTTGAGGTCGCCGGTGTGTTGATGTAGTGCGCCACAACATGGAGTCTTCTTTTGTGGAATAACATTGCACCCTAGCTTGGATAAAATTAACTTTGCCGATTTAAATGTTAGATCACTCACTAGATCTGCTGCGCATGAATTGATGATCGCTACTTTGGGTCCGTTTATAGATCCATCTGTTTTAATGTCAGAAATGCTAATGGAAATTTCTGGCAATAAGTTAAATGTCCGAATATTGGAAAATAAACTACCTAAACCAAAAGATTGGAAAATCGAAATACACGTTTTTATAACTTTTCGAACGCTAGCTTTACTTAATATAAATAATAGTAGAGGTTGTTGAGGTTGTGTAATTGAATTACTTTGCTTGCGAGTTGCCGCACGACCAGCATCAATAATTTTCTCATAGTCAACGTTTGCTGGACATACTCGTTCACAGCTCATGCATGTAAGGCACTGATCCAGATGTGAACGTATGGATTCGCTTACATCTAATTGATCTTCATATAGTGCGCGTACGAGTGCGATGCGGCCTCTTGGTGATTCCGGTTCCGTTTTCGCAATTTCATAGGTGGGGCAATGAGGTAAACATAAGCCACACATCACACATTGATCCGCAGCTGCAATGATTTCTTGCTTGCTTATGCTTTCGGCTAACGACATAGGTTTAGGCATCTATATTTAGGTATGCTTTTAAAACGTATTTGGTCCAACTAGGAAATGGGTGGAGAATCCTGTCTTGATACAATTGTGAAAGTTTAATGATTAGGTAGTTTGCCCTAAGTAAATTAAGAAGGGTAAATCGATAAAGGTACAAAAGATGTCTTATTACAAACGTCACTTGTTTATGTGCGTGAATGAACGTGAAGACAAGGCCTGTTGCCAAGATCATGGTGCGGCTGAACTCAGAACCTATGCTAAAACTAAAACCAAAGAACTGGGCATATCAGGTCAGGGTGGGGTACGCGTTAATCAGGCTGGTTGCTTAGATCGTTGTGATGAAGGGCCTGTTGCGGTGGTGTATCCAGATGGAGTTTGGTATCGCTATTCTAATAAAGATGATTTGGATGAGATAATCACTAAGCACTTGATGCAGGGTGAAATTGTCGAAAGGTTAAAAATCTAAGATTATTATTTATCTCAAGATAGATACATCTATCAGCAATAACGTTATATCTAGCAACATTTAGCTACAATATTAGTTGACAATAATAGAAGAATATTAGAACATAAACATATTCTGATGGTTTATATACCTTCAGGACTCCTCCATCTACTTCTAGTAGATATATATTTAAGCGCGGTACGCAAGTATCCGCGCTTTTTTTTGTCCAAAAATGGCCCAGAAATGGGAAAGTATAGCCAAATAGTTAGTTAAGAGGCCTCGATATCCTTGTAAGCACGGGCGTAGTTCGATAGTATTTCGCGCCTTTCCAGAGATATAAATCTCTAGAATAAACAAGATATAAAACAGTAGAAGAAATAAGATGTTAACTACCAGCACTGTAAGCGCCAAACCAGCAGATGTAGAAAGAGACTGGTTCCTAGTGGACGCTACCGATAAGACCCTTGGACGCTTAGCAAGTGAGATTGCTAAACGACTAAAAGGAAAGCATAAGCCTATTTATACCCCTCACATGGATACTGGTGACTGTATCGTTGTGATTAATGCTGAAAAAGTACGTGTTACCGGCAATAAACTTGCTGGCAAGATGTACCACAAGCATACCGGCTATGTGGGTAATCTTAAGTCGGTTCCTTTGGGTGAAATGCTGGCTAAACATCCGACGCGAGTACTAGAAACTGCTGTTAAAGGAATGTTGCCAAAAAATCCTTTAGGTCGAGCCATGTTTAGAAAATTAAAAGTATATGCTGGTCCTGATCACAATCACGCTGCACAACAACCACAAATATTAGATATATAGGTTTAGAAAAGATGGCACTAGAACAGTTTTATGGCACCGGACGAAGAAAGAGCTCAACCGCTCGTGTTTATATGAAGCCCGGCTCAGGCACTATCACCATTAATACGCGTGCCGATGATGTTTATTTTGGTAGAAAGACATCACGCATGATTATTCGTCAACCATTTGAAGTTACTGAAACATCAGATTCATTTGATCTGAATATAATGGTTAAGGGTGGCGGTCCAAATGGTCAAGCGGGTGCAATTCGTCTTGGTATCGCACGCGCATTATTGAAATACAATGAAGAGCTTCGTTCACCATTGCGCAAAAGTGGTTTTCTGACTCGTGATGCTCGTGAAGTTGAACGCAAAAAAGTTGGCTTGCGTAAAGCTCGTAAGAAAGAGCAATACTCTAAGCGTTAAACAATTATTACTTGTTTTATACACCAAGTATTTAGCAAGTTATCTATTGAATCACTGCCCACTTAATGTGGGCAGTTTTGTTTTCAGGGAATGCTTATATGTAATTTCTTGGAAAATTCAAAATCTCCCAAAATTTCTTAGTTAAAAAGCTTGAGTTTTTTGTAATTAATTTGCATAAATGTTCGCTATGACGATTCAATTTAAAATTGGTCAGCTACAAGATTGCGATCAGATTGCGAATTGGATCAATTCAATTGGTCATGGGCATATCGAGTACTTGTTAGATTCACTAGTGCCTGATTTATTTGCATTGCGACACCTAGCTTTGGTACTAGCTGAAGACCCGAATTATTCTTATAAAAATGTAGATCTAGCCGAAGATGGAAATAATATTGTTGGATTGGTGTTTTCCTATCATTCGGATTCAAATCAATTAACTTCAGAAATTCAAAGCGTTCTTAGTGATGATCGTGTTCAGTGGATGCGGTATTTTTCAGATTGTCAGATTGATAATAGTTGGTATATCAACACATTAGGGGTTGCGACAGAATTTCGGCGACAAGGATTAGGTAGGCTATTACTTGAGCATGCTTCTAAAAGAGCATTGCAAAATGGAATTCAGTGTTTAAGCTTGCACGTATATGATAATAATGTTGCAGCAATAAATTTATACGAATCGTATGGTTTTTCTATAGCAAAGAAAATAGATTTAACAGCGCATCCATTTTTTGTATCAAGAAACCTTTCTGCAAATTATTTAATGAAATGTGATATTGCGGAGTTACGAATTTAGCGATTAAATATTGGATTGGAAGTTGTGATAACAAATATATATCTACTGACAGTTTTTATTTTGACAGCTTCTGCGAGCTTATTAGTTTTGTTACATCGTACAAAAGTAGTCCCCCTTAAAAAAAACAGTCACATATATATTTTAAATTTTATCTTGGTCGTTGGAATTATTTACATTGCAGTATCTTTATTTGGCAGGCCTTTGTTAGATAAGATCAATGCATATCGCGAAGGCATACTCATGGAATCTGAAGAAGAATGTAAAGGTGACAATGCGCCTTATTGGTGTCATTTGTAAAAATATGAATAAATATATTAAAAAAATATCAATAACCGTATTTATTGCTTGTGTTATCCAATCATCATTAGCATTTGCAGATGTTTATGGTGGAGGCTACTGGGAAGCCATAGGTTTAGGGAATATGTCATGCGAAGAATTTGTTGCAAAAACTAAAGACGAAAGTTATAGGGAATTAGGCGCGGTGTGGCTTTCAGGATTTATGTCTGGTGTGAATTTCACATCTGAAGATGTATATGACATTACTTGGGGAGAGGATTTATATGTGCTTACCGATTTGGTAATTACGCGCTGTTCAGAAAATCCTAAAAAGCTTTTGTCAGATGTTGCGACGGAAATAGTCTATAAGCGCTACCAAGATAAAAACTACTCTGCCACAAAAGATGTCAAAAATTAAACAATTACAATCTAGTCTTAATTATTATTTGTGTGCAATTAGATGACTAAGGTGCGTGATAAACAAGCTCGTTCTTATGCGGAAAATCTACTGATTAGAGATTATTTTGATAATAAAGAAAATGGCTATTTTGTAGAGATTGGTGCAAATGATCCGACCAATCATGGTTCCCAATCCTGGCATCTAGAAACTAATTTAAAATGGAACGGAATCCTTGTAGAACCCATACCTGAACTCGCAGAAAAGTGTAGAAAAACTAGACCCAAAGCAAATACATACGAATGTGTCTGTGTGGATAAGAATGCACCAAAATCACTCGCACTATTCATTCCTTACGACAAATTCTCCCATGATGAAATACACTGTCGATCCGCAATAGGAAAGAATATTGATGGTAGTAATTTCACACAACATAAAGAAATTAAAGTTCAAGCACGTACCTTAGATTCTATTTTGGAAAAAGAAAAAGTTGAAAACATAGATCTACTATCTATAGATGTTGAAGGTGCAGAGTTAGAGGTGCTGCGAGGAACAAGCCTGAATAAATACAAACCTAATTTAATTCTTTTAGAAGATAAACATCTTTACCTTGATAAGCATCATTACCTAAAAAAGAACGGATACAGACTTGTAAAAAGAACTAGGCAAAATTGTTGGTATGTTCTAAAAAACGCCAAGCGTCCACCACAAACGCTATTTGAAAAGATTCGATTATTTAAAAGGATGTATATCAGTATCTGGAGTAAAAAACTGCTATTTAGCATTCGAAATAAAACGCTCAAACCACTTATACAGCTTTAGTGTTTGTTTAACCGCTAGGTAAGTGCACAGAAAATAATCTTTGTAGATTGCCTCCCATTATCTTGAGTATTTGTTCTTCACTAAAATTTGCTTGAATAAGAGCGTGGGTCAGCTGTTGAATGTTAGAGGAAGTGAAAGGCACGATAACATTGCCATCATAATCAGATCCTAAGCCAACATATTCAACTCCCACTAAATCGCTTACATAGCGAATTGATTCGATAATGCCCGTAATACTTCGGTTGCAAGTTACAGTTGGCCAAAAGCCAATCCCTATTAAACCGCCTGATGCAGCAACCTGTTTGATTTGTTTGTCAGTTAAATTTCTTTTTGACGCAGATGCACAAACTGCTTGTACACCGGTGTGAGTGACTAAAATTGGGCGTTTACTAAGAACAAAGATATCCTCGATTAATGTAGGAGAGGCATGTGATATATCGATAAACATTTCCAGTTCATCCATACGTTTAACCACTTGCTTACCAAAATCCGTAGTACCGCCTTTATGGATGCCATGTGCTGATCCGCCTAGTTCATTGTCAAAAAAATGTGTAAAACCAATGATCCTGAATCCTGCTTCATATAGGCGGTCTAAATTTTCAAGTTTACCCTCGAGTGCATGCGCACCTTCGAGACTAAGTAGCCCAGCGGTGATTTGCGGATTATTTTTGCGATGTTGCAAATATTTTTTGAAATCTTGCTGGTTTTCAATTAAGTGAAAATCATTATCTGAATTCTCTACAACACGATGTAATTTTTCTGCTTGATACATGGCTCGCTCAAACAAATTAAACCAAGACTTAATTGGCCACAGTTGAGCAATGGCAAGTAAGGTGATGTTATCGGTATCGTCTGAATTTGTTATTAAGTTAAGATGCTTAGGCGTTTTGGTGACCACTGAGAAAACTTGCAGCCCCACATTCCCTTCAATTAAGCGTGGTATATCAATATGACCAAATTCTGATTTTTTAGCTAAATTACGATTCCACAACAGCGAATCACTATGTAAATCAGCGATGAATAAGGATTGATGAAGTATTCTCGTTTCGGCAGGGATGTCTGCAAGATGGCTTTGTTGTACAAGATTTCTGGATTTCTCTATATAAGTGGGTAAGTAGCCAAATACGCCTACCGCAGCAAAAATGAAAATTATGCCAATTACATATAAGAGTTTGTGTTTGATTTTCATCGACTATAGGTACTAGTACAGCATTAATGGGGCTTGTTTGTAGCATTAGCTTAACATTGACGGTACATAATTCGTGCTACTTAATCTTCAGTTACCAGGTCACATTCTCAGTGACACAAATACTTATTTCCAAACTTATCTTACTAAAAATTTGAGTGTGCCCATGCGTATTCTTATGATTTCTGATGAGTTCTTTCCGCGTATAAATGGCGTATCAACTTCCATTGCTACCTTTGCAAATGAATTTAAGCGACAGGGGCACACAGTAGATTTAATAGCGCCAGCATACCCGCAAGAACATTCACAACAAGATTGGGTTTTTAGAATTACATCAAGAGTAGTGCCTTTTGATCCAGAAGATCGTTTGATGTCTAAGAGGAGTGTTAAGCAGTTACTGCCTACATTGCAAAAAAAATAAATACGATATCCTGCATATCCATACTCCATTTTTAGCCCACTATGCAGGGATCTGTTTAGCCAATCAATTAGATTTACCTGTAGTCGAAACCTACCATACCTTTTTTGAAGAATATTTATTTCACTATGTTCCTCTATTGCCAAAAGCTTTATTAAAGCTATTGGCGAGAAAATTTTCAGTTTCTCAATGTAATCAGATTGATCACATTGTTGTGCCTTCGCAACCTATGGCGAACGTGTTGAAAAACTATGGTGTTAAAACCCGCTACACTATTTTGCCAACCGGAGTTGATATTGTTAAACCAAAAGATAATATTGGAATGGAATTCAGGGAAAAGCATGGGATCTTATCGACTCAGCCAGTGTTAGTTCATATAGGACGCGTGGCCTTCGAAAAGAATATTGAATTTTTATTATCTGTTACGTCTTGTTTGGTGAAACACTTGCCAGATTTGGTATTAATAATAGCAGGAGAGGGTCCCGCACTTAAGCAATTAAAATCGATAACGGTCAAGTTGGGAATACAAGAAAACGTAAAATTTGTAGGTTATTTAGATCGCAACCACAACTTGAGCAATTGCTATCACGCAGGCGATGTATTTGTATTTTCTTCACGTACTGAGACCCAAAGGTTAGTCTTATTAGAGGCGATGACATTAGGGGTGCCTGTTGTATCCATAGCTGAAATGGGCACAAAAAATATATTGGTGAATGGTAAAGGTGCATTGATTGTTAAAGAAGATGTTAATGATTTCGCGGATAAAGTTTTGAAAATACTTAAAGATCCCGAACTGAAGCATGCCCATGGCAAAGAGGGTATGGCTCATGCCCAGGCTTGGCAGCCTAGTGAAATGGCAAAACGCATGATTAATGTTTATGAAAGTTTCAAGTTAGTAAATCTTGTTTATCGAAACCTTCTCACGCATGCTAGGTCCAAAGTTGACTTTTCCAATGAAGAATAATCATAGCCATGATGCTAAAACAAAAATATATAAAAGTGGTATTTTGGATTTTAGCCTTTGCGGTTTTGGTTCTATCATCTATGCCAGGTGCTATTAGCCATTCGATAAATAATGTCGACAAACTTGCTCATTTTGGTGCATTTTTCCTGTTGTCCATTTTATTGTTGTTTGCGTACAAATTCAGTAAGCCTTTTTTTACCACCGCGTTGGTGATGGCTTTATTTGGTTTTGCGATTGAAGTGCTACACCTTTACGTGCCGAGACGAGTTTTCAGCATGTATGATTTTGCAGCAGATTTACTGGGAATAATCATTGCGCTGATAATCTATCGAATGATCCGTAGCAAATTTATCGTTACAAGTTAAAGACTTAGCTACGCTCAAGCTTAATTGCATCACCTGAATGCACATTCGTTAGTGTTGCTAAATCATAATCAGTGTCTGCCCAGATATTGGTGCGAGTTGCTAATCGGATCTCATCGCCTTGTGAAATAGGGGTTGGACCAAAACCTATCGCGATGCAATTGCCTTCTACCCAGAATGTGAGTTCACCCAACTGTACAACGTCTTTGGCATTATTCTCTAAGATTTGGTTGAATACAGGGGTCGAAAAATAAACTTCATCACCCCATGTTTGTGCGCTCGATGCAAACGGCAATTGGGCATAAATCGCGTCTGCTGTGGCAGTGTTGCGTAAAGTTACCAGAATCGTATGCTCATTGATGGTTATTGTTAGTTTACGAGACACGATTGAATAGGTTAGTTAAGAATTCATTTCATCTAATAGTTGTTGCGCACCATTCAAAACAAACAAGCTATCTACACCAATGGTAAGTAGCGTGAAGCCTTTTTCTTTATACGGAAGTACTGAATCCGCATTAACGCCAAAATAGCCTAGTTTTACATCTGCCTGTTTGCAGGCAACTTCAACTTTATTAATCGCTGCAACGACTTCTGGATGAGAGATTTCGCCTGTATAACCAAGATTCGCAGATAAATCATAGGGGCCGATTAAAATTGCATCGACATCTTTGATAGCTACAATTTCTTCTATGTGCTCAATAGCGCCACGAGTTTCAGCCTGTATGACCACGCAGGTGTCATTATCTGCTTTGGCTAAATAGTCAGTGAACGATATTCCATATTCATGCGCACGTGCTAAGCCAACGCCACGATTACCTTGTGTTGGGTATTTAGCTGCGTGGACAGCTGCTTGGGTTTCATCTGCATTATTAATTTGCGGAACAATAATTCCCGCTGCACCGATATCTAGCGCTTGTTTGATTGATACGACATCGTTGCTAGCTACTCGAATTAAACACGGGCAGTTATTATTTGCCGCTTGCAGCATCCTTTGCATTTCAAGTGTGCCAAAAGGTCCGTGTTCGCCATCGATAAACAGCCAATCAAAATTAAGCTTAGAAAGTAACTCAACAACCTCTGGGCTTGGAAATGAAACCAGGGTGCTTAGTAAAACTTCGCCTGCTTGCAGGCGTTGACGAAAAGATTTCAAAAATGCATCACTCAGCTACATGTATAACAATTGGCTTGGATAGAATAATGGGATCGTGAGGGATATGTACAAAATCAGCAAATAAAAGCTGTAGTGAGTGTGTTCCAGGCGAAAGTTCTACTAATGCTTCTGTTTGCCCTTTGCCAAAATGTACATGGTGATCATCAGAGGGTATGGGTTTACTGCTGTCAGGTAAAACTTGCACATCAATCAGCAAATGATGATGGCCGGTATTTTCTATTTCGGTTCCTGCTGGTGCTATACCCATACCTCGCAATCCAAATTTCACTACTACGGGGCTGTTTACGACTTCTCCATTTACTGGGCTAATGATATAGACATATGCTTCCGGTGCAGGAGGTGATTTGGCATGGCTAGGGATAAAGAATGTGCAGCATGCCAATAATAAAAATAGTGCGATTTTTATATTCATGAAATTCTCCAAAAAAATTTAATATTCTGAGGTTAGAGTCCTTTTAGCCTAAGATGTTTCAGGTCCTTGATCGGTACCGAGAATAAGTACATCTGCAGGGCGAATTGCAAAAATACCTACCGTGACAACCCCTGCAAAGTTATTTAACTGCTTCTCCATCTCTACTGGGTTCAGTATCTCAAGGTTATGCACATCCAAAATGAGGTTACCGTTATCGGTTTTAAAGTCTTCACGTAATTCAGGAACTCCACCCATTTTTACTAATTGTCGGGCAACGTAGCTGCGTGCCATGGGAATAACTTCTATTGGTAGAGGAAATGCACCTAATACATCGACTAATTTTGAATCATCAGCAATGCAAATAAACTTTTCGCTGATCGCAGCAACAATTTTTTCGCGCGTATGTGCACCGCCACCGCCTTTAATTAAATGTTTATGTACTGTTGTCTCATCTGTGCCATCTACATAGATTGGTAGCGATGCAACGCTATTTGAATCAAGCAAAGGTATGCCGTGTTGTTTTAATCGCTCAGAAGACGCTACAGAGCTTGCTACGGCACCTTCTATTTTGCCTTTAAGCTTTGCAAGACCATCAATAAAGTAATTTGCGGTTGATCCTGTACCTACACCGACTACATCCTTGAGTTGGATGTAATCTAGTGCAGCTTCAGCAGCAATTTGTTTCTTTTTTTCTAAAGACATGTATGTATAGACTTGGTTTTATTGAATAATACCCACAGTCGTTGCCAAAAGCATCGTAAATTTAGCTAATTAGAAATTGAAAACCAGCTTGTAAGAAGGCATATAGGAAGTCGTGAGTCCAATATAGTGAAAGATAAACTAATAAAAAAAATAGAAAGTGCGAAAGTCTATGATGTGGCCATTGTCTCGCCACTAGATTATGCAAAAGTTGTTTCTGCGCGCCTCGGTAATAAAATATTTTTAAAACGAGAAGATCTGCAAAGTGTATTTTCTTTCAAACTAAGAGGTGCCTATAATAAAATTGTGCACTTGTCAGAAGAAGAAAGACTACAAGGTGTAATTGCTGCATCTGCCGGTAATCATGCGCAAGGCGTGGCATTAGCAGCTAACAAGCTTGGTATACCTGCAACCATTGTCATGCCAACCACAACTCCCAGCATCAAAGTTGAATCCGTCACACGCTTAGGTGGCAATGCAGTGTTGTTTGGCGACACTTATGACGAGGCACATGAGCATTCCTTGCAATTAGCTAAACAACAAAATCTTACTTATGTGCATCCATATGATGATGAAGATGTAATCGCTGGGCAAGGTACGGTTGCAATGGAGATTTTGAAACAGCATCCGGGGCACATTGATGCTATTTTCATCGCGATTGGTGGTGGTGGTTTAGTGGCGGGTATGGCTGCATATATCAAACATTATCGGCCAGAAATAAAAATTATTGGCGTTGAGCCGCAAGATGCACCGACTATGCATGCAGCATTAAAGGCGAATAAAAGAGTTGATCTAGGACAAGTAGGTATTTTTGCCGATGGTGTTGCAGTGCGGAAAATTGGAGAAAAAACCTTTGAAATTGCGAAAGATCTAATCGATGAAGTATTGCTAGTGAGTACAGACGAAATCTGTGCCGCAATTAAAGATATTTTTGATGAAACCCGTTCCTTAGTAGAACCTGCAGGTGCATTGTCTTTAGCAGGTATTAAACAGTATATCGCTAGAGGAAACGAACAAGGTGAAAAAATTACCGAACAGACATTAATTGGAATTAATTGTGGTGCAAATGTTAATTTTGATCGTTTGCGTCATATTGCGGAACGCGCTGAACTTGGTGAGCGTCGCGAATGTTTATTCGCGGTTACCATTCCAGAGCAACCAGGTAGTTTCTTAAAGTTTTGCCGAATTTTAGGTGCGCGCAGCATTACCGAATTTAATTACCGATATGCGGATAATCGTTCTGCGCATATATTTGTCGGGCTTAAAGTTGAAGATGCTGATCGGGAAAAACAGCAATTGTTACAAGCTATGAATACCGATGGCTATGCTGCCTTGGATATCTCAGACAATGAAATGGCGATACTGCATCTACGCCATATGGTCGGTGGGCACTGTTCAGGCATTGAAGACGAAATTATCTTTAGATTCGAATTTCCCGAACGCCCAGGAGCATTACTAAAGTTTTTAGAAACCATTAGCCAAGATTGGAATATAAGTTTATTTCATTATCGCAACCATGGCGCGGCATATGGTCGTGTGTTGGCAGGTATTCAAGTTCCTGCTACACAACGTTCTCGTTTTGATGAGTTCTTAGAAAAATTAGGCTATCGATATTGGGAAGAATCTAATAACCCAGTTTATAAACTATTCCTTGGTTGAGATTAGCTTAAACCCTATAGATAAAGCTATTTGCATTAAACAGCAGTCTTCCGAAATAAACCTTCAGGCATAAAAAAAGGGCTCTATTAAGAGCCCTTTTTTGAGTTGGATATAAAATCCAATTCTATCTGCGCTTAGTCTTACGCTTAGTCTTACGCTTAGCGGTCTTACGCTTGGTAGTCTTGCGTTTAGCAGTCTTACGCTTGGTCTTACGCTTCGCAGTCTTACGCTTAGTCTTGCGTTTAGCGGTCTTACGCTTCGCTGTCTTACGCTTGGTCTTACGCTTCGCAGTCTTACGCTTAGTCTTGCGTTTAGCGGTCTTACGCTTCGCAGTCTTACGCTTGGTCTTACGCTTCGTAGCTTTGCGTTTAGTCTTACGCTTCGCTGTTTTGCGTTTCGTAGTCTTGCGCTTCGCTGTTTTGCGTTTTGCAGTTGATTTACGTTTCGTAGCCTTACGCTTAGTCGCTTTACGTTTTGTAGCGCGACGTTTAGTGGTAGATTTACGTTTGATGGCCATCAATACTCCCTCCAAACAATTATATGTGAGTTGTAAACGCGCCAAAGTATATATAGTTAATTTACAAATACTAGTATTTTTGTAGTGTTTTTATAGCTTTCCATCGTTAATGTTTTTTAGTTTGTTAAACTTTTTTCGTTTTTAAAATTACAAAACGTTTTTTACGTTTTTTAATTTTTTTAAAAAAGTGTGACTGTATTCACGTGAAAACCAGCGAAAAGTGCTATTTATTTAACATAACAACAAGTTTTTACTTAAATATAACGATATTTTCTAAATATTAATGGCTTGTTTGAAACGTTTTTTTTTTAATAAAATGAAAATTAGCGAAGAAAAATATTTTGAAATTAGTTT
>CAYXVH010000040.1:0-16229 GCA_964468615.1 uncultured Thiotrichales bacterium
AGTTGCTAAGATGAAACTTAAAATTATTTTGGTCATCAATGCTATTGTCGTAGCAATTTTTGGAATTGCATTAGTGCTTATACCGGCACAACTTCTGTCCTTGTACGGCATCACGGTTGACACCTCATTAAAATATATGGCGCAGCTATTTGGGGCTGCTCTCATTGGGTTTGCCGTGTTGACCTGGTCGGCCAGAAACTCCAGTGATTCTGGTGCGCGCAGGGCCATTATCCTTGCGTTATTTGTTACCGCTGCAATCGGCTGTATTGTGGCTGTACTTGGTGCACTTGCAGGATTTATGAATCCTCTTAGCTGGTCAACAGTAGCAATTTACTTGTTTTTTGCAGCAGTCTTTGGATATTTTCAATTTGCTCGACCAACAACTTCGTCGTGAGCGAGATACCCAGCTTAACAAGCACAGAGCTGCCATAACATCAATTACGAATAATGAGGTTTTAGCGGACGCTTAAATGACGCGTATCAATTAAGTGTCCGCTATTGGCCGAAAGCGGACAGTCAAGACAAAGAAATTAATCTGATGCAGATTCCCTGATGCTACTTATATTCGTACATCCCTATACTCGTTCACTCAATACAAAACAGGTTGTGCGTTGTCTGTGCCTAGCATTAATAATGCTTCTGGATTGCTTGAACATATAGATACTTCAACCTCAGGGAAACTTGATTGTGAATTTCTTATATCTGCGCTGAATTTAACTTGTTGGCCCGGAGAAAAGTCTTCCCAGTAACCTTGAATAGAAGTCTCCATGGATATGAAAATATAATTGGCAACAATTAAGCGGCCATCCAGAAGCCTAATTTTTACTTCTGGCATATCCAATGCAATTCCGTTTGCAGAATCTTGCCCAAGTTCATTATTTCTAATGATTCCTGACCAGGTAACTTTATTGCCAACGAAAATATTAGCGAGCTCGTCTTTGCTCATTCCGTCGGCGTGACCTTTTGCTACTTCCTGTACGAATTTTTCCCAACTATTACGCCACAAATTCATTTAACTTCAAGATTTCGATATATGGTTGTGGTAAATGTCTACTATAAGTAAATAGTTATTTTGAATTAAGATTGGAATTGGTTACATCATCCTTAATGTATCTCATATTCGCACTTCCATGTGCTCACCCAATCGTTACGCCATAAATCCATTATTCAGTATTTTATTAATTAAATTGCGAATGAACACATTCATGAAGTTCAATGCCATTAGGTATCGGAACATGAGTGCCAAAACCGTAAGTGATCTCTACGCTAGCTAGGTATCCACGATCATCTGTGAAAACCAGAAAATCAACTACATCTTCTCTATTTGTTTTGAAGGCGATTTCAAAAAATAGGCCGCTACCTGGAGATAAGGGATCAAGGTCTGTATCGTCAGGAATTTCAATTTCAAAAGAGTTGCAACCGCATGCGCATAAATTTACTATTTTTCCTGCAAAGGCGTGTTTTCTAAATAAGTCTTTATCTGGAAGTTCAAAGTCGTAGATAAATTTCAGCCATTTAGTGGCTTGAGTTAAATTATTTTCCATATTGCTATTTTAAGTAGGCTTGCTAGGTCAGCTTTGGTGTGTCAACTGTATTTTTTTAAGATTTTAGCTTAAATATTCGCGTAATAGCCTAAAGGTAATCTAGATCTAGACGATAAGCAGCATTTATACTATGGAGTACTATATAAACATACACATATATGTATGTTTATTGTACAAAAATACAAAAATACAAGAACGTTTAAACAATCCTGGAGTTCTATCTTGAAAGCAGTTGGCTTATATAAGTATCTTCCTATCGACTTACCTGATTCATTAGTGGATGTCGAAATCGACAAGCCAAACCCTCAAGGGCGAGAACTTCTCGTTCAAGTACACGCGGTAGCAGTAAATCCGGTCGATACCAAGATGCGTTCTCCGCAAGATAAAGTGGAAGACAGTCCGCGAATTCTTGGCTGGGATGTGGCCGGTGTGGTGGAGGCAGTAGGGCCAGAAGCGAGTCTCTTTAATGTTGGTGATGAAGTCTTTTATGCCGGAAGTTTTACTCAGCCAGGCTGCAATAGTGAATTCCACATAGTGGATGAGCGAATTGTTGGTAGTAAACCTAAGAATTTAGATTTTGCTCAAGCTGCCGCGATGCCGTTAACGAGTATTACAGCTTGGGAGGCAATGTTTGATCGTTTAGGAGTTGATTCTACCGGTGCGGATGCAGGTAAGAACTTATTAATTATAGGTGGGGCAGGTGGGGTTGGTTCGATTGCCACACAATTTGCAAAAAAACTCGCAAAGCTCACTGTTACCGTTACTGCCTCACGACCAGAATCGAAGGTGTGGGTTAATGATTTAGGGGTAGATCATATTATTAATCATTATTTAGATATTCCTGAGCAAGTACATAATCTTGATATAGCAGGCTACGATTATATTTTGTGTTTCAATGATACCGATGAGCATTGGCAGTCCATGGCGACCGTCGTAGCGCCACAAGGAAAAATTTGTTCGATTGTAGAGACGGCTGGTGATGTAGATCTTGGTGCGCTTAAGAGTAAGAGTGCGACCTTTTCTTGGGAGTTTATGTTCACACGCTCAATGTATGAAACCGATGATATGATTGAGCAGCATAATCTATTAAATCGTGTTGCAGAGTTGGTTGATGCGGGTGCTATTAAAACTACATCCAATAAAGTGCTTGAGCCTATCAATGCTAAAAACTTAAAAGCGGCGCATGCTGAAATTGAAGGTAGACACGTAATAGGTAAAATTGTGTTGCATGGTTGGTAAACTTCTTTAAAAAACTATGAAAACAAAACTGCTAGTTATTTTTTTTACAGCCTTATGTATAAGTGTGATTTCATTAGGTGGCTGTGCTTCTAAAAAGAAAAATCAAACACTCAGTTCATTTGATGAGACAATTAAGCTGTATGGAAGATTATTGCGCTGGAGAGAATTCGAAGGTGCAGTGAACATGATTCGTCATCAAGATGAATCAAGTGTAGAAGTTAATTTGGATAAGTATAAAGAATTACGTGTAACCGATTATGAGATCAAGAAAGTCGTTATGGGCGAAGATTTAAAGACCGCTGAAGTAGAAGCAGATATTTCTTACTATTTTGACACAACAAATGCCGTGAAAAAGATACGCGACACGCAGAGTTGGTGGTATTTAGAAGAAGCAGAAAAGTGGTTTTTGGATGATGACTTTCCAGCCTTTTAGCTGGCTATATTCTCACTAAGAAAATCGCGCCACTGATTATTCATATCTCCGACTGCAAGAAATGAAGGGTTTAATAACGAATCTTTGGTATTGTATTGCAGCGTTTGTAAATTCATATCCACAATCTCTCCGCCGGCTTCATTGACCACACAATGCGCCGCTGCAGTATCCCATTCTGATGTAGGTCCAAAGCGTGGGTAGATATCTGCAACCCCTTCAGCCACTAGGCACATTTTAATTGAGCTGCCCATGCTAATGAGGTCAAACTGCCCAATTTTATCTTGTAACGCTTGTAGTGATTTACCTGCATGTGAGCGGCTACCGCAAATGGTTGGCTTATTCGTAGGAGTGGAAGAACGTGCTTTAATATTTTTGGCTTCCTGATTTTGCTCTTGCTTATAGGCACCTTGGTTTCTAGATGCGAAGTAACAGATGTCTTGAACCGGGACATAAACCACGCCTAAGCTTACGGAGCTATCAGTAACTAGAGCAATGTTTACGGTGAACTCACCATTTCTTTTAATAAATTCGCGCGTGCCATCCAGGGGGTCAATTAACCAATAGTTTTCCCAGCTAGATCTTTCCGCAAATGAGATTGAAGTAGATTCTTCGGACAAGATGGGGATATCGGGAGTGAGTTTTTCTAGATTCTCAAGAATGAGGCGGTGTGAGGCCAAATCTGCTGTGGTAAGTGGAGAATGATCTTGCTTTTCCTCTATTTCAAATCCTTGCGCATAGATTTTCATAATCTCAGCACCAGCTTGTTTTGAAATTTCACAAACTGGATTGACCAATTCCTTCAGCCGTATATCATTCATTTCCATAACTCAGTTAATTATCTAGGATCTATACTTTAATGCAAACACCGATGGACTGGAAATCAATCTCAGCTGTCTTTCTAGATATGGATGGCACATTGTTGGATTTATATTTCGATAATTATTTTTGGCATGAGCATGTGCCACTGCGATTCAGTGAAAAGCATAAAATTGAATTGCATGATGCCAAGCAACAATTACTAGAACGTTACAAGAGTAAAGCTGGAACACTGGAGTGGTATTGTGTTGATTTTTGGGCAAATGAGCTTGAGCTTGATATTGCGGCATTAAAATGTGAAGTATCTAAACATATTCAGATCTTTCCTAATGTTGAAAAGTTCCTAAAAAAACTTAAATTACATAAAAAACATATTGCCTTAGTGACCAATGCGCATCGCAAAAGTATTGCTGTCAAAATGGATCATTTGGATCTAGAAGGCTATTTCGACAAGATAATTTCATCTCATGACTATGGTCATGCTAAGGAAGAACAAGAATTTTGGCATAAACTAATGCAGGTTGAGCCATTTGACCCGGCTACTACATTATTTATTGATGATAATTTAGCCGTGCTAGCAGCAGCAGAGGCTTATGGGATTCAGTATCTGCTTTCTATTAAAAAGCCTGATAGCTCACAACCGTTGCAAGATACTCAGCACTATCACGCGTTATCTGATTTTGATGAGATTATGCCAATCTTGCCCTAGTGTTTATCCGTGCTTGTTATCCTCTTTTCCAGCGCTTAAAGCGTTTTTTACAATAGGCTAACAAGCTTTCATAGTCTGGAAAGTATAGGTCAAAGTCATCTTCAGCAGGTGAGTCGAACTCACAATAATCATTGGTATGATCACGACAAATTTGTGGGCGTGCATCATAGATTCCACAACCGCCATCAGGCTGCAAATGATCGCACTTTGCACCAAAGGACACCCACCAACCCTCATCATCTTTATAAACCGATACATTCTTATGTGAGACCTGCCAAAGCATATGCTCGTAGTCGACCTTTGTTTTCGGGGTTTCAAGCTCTTCAGTGACATAAGAGCAGCAATAGGAATTTGTGCAAAATCCACATTTATTTTCGGCAGTGATTTCAACGCCAGGTTCGAGCTTAACTTTTATGTCCGCTAATAGTTCCATTTCAATATGCTTACTAGTTGAGTGAGACTGGCATTATAAACATGCGAGTGCGCGGAGGGAATAAACTTAGTGTATTTATGTAGCAGTTAACACTTTCTTTTGTGGCGGATTCGTTATTTGTAATTGCTGAGAGACTCGTTCCAGGAAAACGCACAATCTAGTTCGGAACGCACCATGCGTAAGCCATTTAACCCTTGTTCTGACAGAATGGTTAAAGGCGGTTGATTTTGAAAGCGTCGATGTGGTGTATGCATCCATAGAATACCCATATGCGCATTACGCGGGAAACTTGTGCGCAATGCATCGGCGATTCCTGCTACATGCTCTATGCGTTCTAGTGTTGCCTGTGATTCCGGGAAAGCTTCGTCATCACGAAAGCGATCTAAATTACGTAAGCGTACTTTGTTAGGTAATTCCAAGAGTTTAATAATTTCTTTGCCTGGTAATTCCCACTCGTCTAAAACACGCATGATATGCCGAGTGATTTCGACCTGATTTTGCAATGAGGAGGAGGACATTTTTTAAAGGCTAAAGTTTACTCAATCAAGAGTATGTTTAGTCGTCACTGGGTGTCTTATTAGGTTTTATTTTATTAGGTGCTTTGAATTCTAATACGGTCGAAGTTTTAGGTTCATCAACATATCGAGGTCGGTCTTTATTTTCAATGCCAGCATGCTCAGTAAGTTCACGTTCTCTTGCAGAAATGAGTCCAAAGCAATCACGTATATCTTTTATAGTTTGCTCATTCAATGGGTGACGCATGCCTGGGCCAGGAGTTGTATCTTTTACAATCTGCGCCAACAGCTTTCGCATTACAACTAAAATTCGTTGTTCTTTGCTTCTAGTGGTCATTAAATAGCTAATACGTGTTTCATTTAAAATAAAGAGCAAGCTCTAATATGGTTTAAAAGTAATCAGCTATAGCCTAGCAGATTATGCTGTATATACCATTGATCTTTTATGCGTAAGGGCGATAGATAGCGTAAAATCACCTTAGTATTTATAATAAATTTAATATCTAAGGAGCCACCCTTATGCATCAAGCACAGTTTTCAATCGGCCAGCTCATCGTGCATAAGAAATTTAATTATCGTGGTGTAATTTACGATGTAGATGCTGAATATACGGGCACCGAAGAATGGTATAAGAAAGTCGCGAAATCTCAGCCACCAAAAGATAAGCCTTGGTACCATGTGCTGGTTGATGGGCAGCTAATGACAGCCTATGTGGCAGAAAGACATCTTGATGTTGATATAAGTGCGGAACCTATTACTCATCCTTTAACCGAAGATTTTTTTGATAGTTTTGAGGATGGCGCCTATCAAAATTATCGGATTAACAATTAAGCCTGATTAAAAATAGTAATGTTCAAATCTATATCAAAATTTTTACAAGAAAATATTCGTAAAGATAGTGATGATGTTATGGATGAGCAGCAACTCAAGCACTTGGCATCAGCTGCATTATTATTAGAAGTGAGCCGTGCAGATTTTGATATTCAAGATGAAGAATTAGCATCTATTGCGAATTCCTTAACTAAAAGATTTAATTTCTCAAAACAAGAAGCGGATAGTCTTATTGAGCTAGCAAGGACAGAGCAAGATAGTCATGTATCTATTCACCCACTTGTAAAAATTATCAACGATGAATGTTCGGTAGACGAAAAAAAATTATTACTGGAAGATTTATGGCGGGTCGCTTATGCAGATGACAAGCTCGATAAATATGAAGAGTATCAATTACGAAAAATAGCAGACCTACTGTACATTCCACACAGTGTTTTTATTCAAACAAAATTAAAAGTAACCGAAGCTTAACCGAAATAATTATCGGTAAGAAAAATTTAGAAGTGTAATTAGAGAGTGTAAAAGAAATAATATTTTGTGATTTAAAAAAGGGTGCCGTAATTCAAGAAAACTAGGCACCCCATATTATTTATACCATGCTTTTCAGACCTTTAAGCGGAAGTACTTTAATACCTTTGCTTGCAGGTTTTGCTTTAAACATCATTTCTTCACCAGTGAACGGGTTGGTACCTTTACGTGCTTTACGTGCAGGTTTCTTTACAACTTTAATCTTAAGTAAGCCAGGAAGATTAAAATAACCAGCGCCACGAGGCTTAAGTTCTTTGGAAATTAAACCTTCAAGAGACTCAAGTACTGATGCAACTTCTTTTCTAGAAAGATCAGTATCAGCAGCAATGTTATTCAAGATTTCTGATTTTGTAGGTGGTTTCTTAACAGATGAGCTTTTTGTAGCGGCCATGCATAATTCCTCTAAATCGATAATGAACAATTAACTAAGTGCGGCGGTATGATCAAACACTATGAATAGAAATACAATAGCAATGTTAGGAAAAGTGCGATGTAGTTAGCACTTTTTTCATTTTCTAGATTGATCGAATGAAA
This sequence comes from uncultured Thiotrichales bacterium, assembly GCA_964468615.1. Lineage (GTDB taxonomy): Bacteria > Pseudomonadota > Gammaproteobacteria > UBA4575 > UBA4575 > JABDMD01. Next base: position 7,583 of record CAYXVH010000040.1, read on the forward strand.
TAATTCTTCAAGGCCAATTATTTTCAGGCCGATCTTGAATCTGTAGCTTAGGCTGAATTTTTGCTAAATCGATATAGGGCGATCTCGCCAAGTAAATTTGGAAATAGTTTGCTTCCCAAACTATATCGATGAGCGTGATCTACTGCTGCGCGCTGTATAATTTTTATACTATTGGTATTGCATAACGCTTCAAAATCTTGCAATGAACATAAATGAATATTAGGGGTATCGTGCCAATTATCAGGTAATGTACGTGTCATAGGCATATGTCCACCAAGTGCTAGCTGAATTCGATTTTTCCAAAAAGCCATATTAGGGAACGTTACAATGCCTTCTTTGCCTATGCGCATCATTTGTCTTAATAGTTTTTCAGGGTGTTGAATGGCTTGCAATGTTTGGGTCATAACAACGTAATCAAAAGAATTTTCATCAAAAAATTCTGTAATGCCTTCATCTAAGTTAGTCTGAATAACTTGCACACCTTTGACGATACACTTAACAATATTTGTGTGATCGATTTCTAAACCGTAACCAGTTACGTTGCGAGTCTTATGTAAATGATTAAGTAGTGCGCCGTCACCGCAACCCAAGTCAAGAATGCGAGTATCAGGTTTTATCCATTCGCAAATAAGCTCTAAGTCTGGCCTTAATTTATTGTTGAAGGGTTTATCGTGCATGGAATTACTCAATGTTATCCATGTAGGCATTTAGCACACCATGATATTCAGGTATAGGCGTAAGAAATGCATCATGACCAAGTTCGGCATCAATTTCTGCATAGCTTACTTTTTTATCCGCTGCAATAAGAGCGCGAACAATCTCACGTGAACGTGCAGGTGTGAATCTCCAATCCCCTGTAAATGAAACTACTAGAAAATTAGCATTGGTATTTTCAAATGCGCTTGGCAAATGATTATTGAATTGTATAGCGGGGTCAAAATAATCTAAAACTTTAGTCATTAGAAGATAGGTATTTGCATCAAATCGATCGACAAAAGATTTTCCTTGGTAACGCAAATAACTTTCAACTTGAAATTCAACATCAAAACCAAAACTAAGTTTACCTTCACGCAAATCACGCCCAAACTTTTCGCGCATTGCGTCATCAGATAAATAAGTAATGTGGCCTAACATGCGCGCAAGCATTAAACCTTGGCGTGGAATTGTTTCGTGTTCATAGAATCGACCTGCGTGAAAATCAGGGTCTGAGAAAATGGCTTGACGCGCAACTTCGTTAAAAGCAATGTTTTGTGCAGTAAGCTTTGGTGTCGCTGCAATTACTAATGCATGACGTAATCGATCTGGGTAATCAATTGCCCATTGCATGACTTGCATGCCACCAAGACTGCCGCCAATGACTGCAGCCCATTGCTGAATGCCTAGTCCATCAGCAAGGTGACCCTGACTAATTACCCAGTCATGTACGGTAAGCAATGGAAAATCAGGACCATAGGGTTTACCCGTTTCAGGGTTGATAGTATTGGGTCCGCTACTGCCTTTGCAACCACCTAAATTATTTGGGCATACAATGAAAAAACGGTTGGTATCAAATGGTTTGCCAGGGCCGATGCAGTTATCCCACCAGCCCGGTTTACGATCATCCATGCTGTTGTAACCAGCTACGTGTTGATCGCCAGAGAGTGCATGGCAAATTAGCAGAGCATTGCTTTTGTCAGCGTTTAGTTTGCCATAGGTTTCATATGCAAGCGTGAACTCTGGTAGCGAGCGACCGCAATCAAGATCTAACGGTTTCTTAACCGTTAAAAATTGCGTCTCGACGAGACCAACTGAATCTGGCGAAAATGTTTCTGGCACGCTTAAGTTAATAAAGTAAGGTAATAGAGTATGGAGTGTAATGAGTGCGTGTAATACACGCAATCATTTAGAATGAGTGTAATAAGATCTTTATGCAATATAAACCAAGTAATACCACAAATGTTGAGAGATCAAAAATTCCCACAGGCGGGATGAGCTTTCGAGCTGGACGTATCAATGGTTCGGTTATAGAGCGCAATATTGGTGTAATGGGATTGCTCTGGCCATGCATGTGAGGAGCAAGCCAACTAATCACGACCAATATTATGATTGCAAAAATGAATATATTTACTACCTGATTAAGCGCGCCGAATATTGAAGGCACTATAAGCGAAGTTAGTAATACTTGTTTACCAATTAAGAAACTACGCGCTGCTAGCTCAATAAACTTAAGTACCAAAATTAATATAATTGCCGATGTGTCAACTCCTCCTATGCTGGGTAGCAGCTTGCGTAGTGGCGTGAGTACGGGGTTAGTGATGGATAAAATAAATTGAGAAAATGGATTGTAAAAGTCAGCACGTGTTAACCCTAATAGCATGCGGATAATGATTGCATAAATATACGAGGTGAATAAAACATGAATTAAAAAATCTAAAACGTTGTTTATTGGGCTCATGTTTTCTTTTACCTAGTTACTGTCAGAAAGTTGTTGAGATCTTTTTGCAGCATTCTTAATTGCCGTTTCAATGATTTTCTTCATATCATGCTGTTGTAATGTATTAATTGCGGCCTCGGTAGTACCACCTTTTGAGGTGACAGCATGACGTAGTTCTTGAGCAGATTTATCACTTTTAGAAATCAATTTCGCTGCACCGGCAGCAGTAGCTACTGTGAGTTCGCGAGCTTGCGTTTCACTTAAACCTAAACTCTGCCCTGCTTCCATCATTGCTTCAATTAAATAAAAGAAATAAGCAGGGCCACTGCCAGATACAGCGGTTACTGCATCCAATAATGATTCATTTTCTATCCATAATGCTGTGCCTACACTGTTAAGTATTTCATAAGCAAGCTCGCGCTGTTCGGCAGAAACTTCTGAGTTGGCAAATAAACCGGTAACACCTGCTTGTACTAATGCGGGGGTGTTAGGCATGCAGCGAATTATCGGTAACTCGCCACCTAACCAGGTATCGATACTATTAATAAGTATTCCTGCAGCGATGGATATAATTAAAGGACGTTTGACTTGGCATTGAGTGGCTATTTGCTCGCAAGCCATCTGCATGGCTTGGGGTTTAACTGCCAACACGACAACATCAGCAAGATTAAGCGCAGCTTCAGATTGAGAATAAACATGACAGTGAGAAAACTTCTCGTTTAGTTTGTTTGTAATTGCCTGGTCATTATCGACTATCGCGATATTGTCAGCATTCCAACCACTATCTAATAAACCGGTTACGAGTGCTTGTCCCATGTTGCCACCACCGATAAATACGATATTAAGGTTTTGCATAGTTTGCTTCATTTAGTTAGTTTTCATTTTTATGTTTTAGCAGATCGTTTTCCAAATATCGCGGTTCCTACACGCACCATCGTAGTGCCTTCTGCAATCGCTGCTTCAAGATCACCACTCATGCCCATAGATAATGTGTCGAGTGCAAAGCCATCTCGGTTTAGATGTTCAAGCTGTTTGCGTAAATTTGCAAATGATTTCCGTTGTTTACTAGTATCGCTGCTAGCTTGAGGAATTGCCATTAATCCGCGTAATTTAATGTGTTCTAATTTTGATATTGATTCTGCCAAGTCTTGAATATCGTCGATATTGACGCCAGCTTTTGAAATTTCATTATCTATATTTACCTGTATGCAAACTTGTAAGGGAGGTAATGAACTTGGGCGTTGATCGTTAAGGCGCTGCGCAATTACCAGGCGATCCAAACTGTGCAGCCATTGAAAATGTTCTGCAATTAAGCGGGTTTTATTTTTTTGTATCGGCCCAATGAAATGCCAATGCAGCGTTGGTTTATTTAATTGTAACTCTTCAATCTTTTCTATAGCTTCTTGAACGTAATTTTCGCCAAAATGTGTTTGGCCTGCTGAATTTGCAGCGATAATATCTTTAATTGGTTTGGTTTTACTCACTGCGAGGAGTTCCACACTGTTAGCTGGGCGCTGATATTTTATTTCCAGTGTTCGCAAGGCCTCTAAAACACGTTTTAGATTTGCTTCAATTTGTGAATGTTGTTTTGAATTTTCTGGCATATTTCTTATCAGGGTTAATGATTAAATCAAGGTAAAAACACTCTTCGAGGCCGACTCAGAATATTGACTAAGGTCACATAAGTAACTCAATTTCCCTCAGTTTTTTAGCATGCACAGGGCTAATTGGCTAGCTATCTACCCATTTAGTCGCATGAATCAAGCGGCTTGTCGAGAATCAAAGTCAAGGACTGCAAATTCGATCGAGACTAAGGATATTAGATGCCTAACCCAGGGTAAAACCGCCTTATAACTGACTGAGGTGGGAAGGGTTAATCCATGGGGTTATCTATAAACCGAGTTAGATAAAAGGAGTATTCGTGGACATTTCGCAGTTACTTGCATTCAGTGTTAAGAATGGCGCTTCAGATTTACACCTCTCTGCAGGGGTGCCGCCGATGATACGTGTCGATGGTGATGTTAGACGTATCAATGTTCCAGCAATGGAGCATCGGCAAGTTCATGAAATGGTGTACGACATCATGAATGATAAGCAACGTAAAGATTATGAAGAATTTTTAGAAACGGATTTCTCATTTGAAATTCCTGGTTTAGCGCGTTTTCGTGTCAATGCCTTTATACAAAATCGTGGTGCAGGCGCAGTATTCAGAACTATTCCTAGTAAGATTCTTACTTTAGAAGATCTAGATTGTCCTAAAATATTTGCAGAAATCGCCAGCTATCCACGTGGGTTGGTTTTAGTTACTGGGCCTACCGGTTCAGGTAAGTCTACAACGTTAGCTGCGATGATGGATCATAAAAACGATAACGAATATAGTCACATTCTAACGATTGAAGATCCAATCGAATTTGTTCATGAAAGTAAAAAAAGTTTAGTTAACCAACGTGAAGTACATCGCGATACTTTAGGTTTCAATGAAGCGCTGCGTTCAGCGCTGCGTGAAGATCCCGATACTATATTGGTGGGTGAGCTACGCGACTTAGAAACTATTCGGCTCGCGCTAACAGCTGCAGAGACAGGCCACTTGGTATTAGGCACATTGCACACTAGTTCTGCCTCAAAAACGATTGATCGTATTATTGATGTATTTCCAGGCGCTGAAAAAGATATGGTGCGCTCCATGTTGGCCGCATCATTACGTGCGGTAATTTCACAAACATTGTGTCGAAAAATTGGCGGTGGCCGTGTTGCTGCACATGAAATTCTAATTGGTACACCTGCAATTCGAAACTTGATTAACGAAGATAAAGTTGCTCAGATGTATTCTGCTATTCAAACTGGTAACAGTGTAGGTATGCAAACTCTAGATCAAAACTTGCAAGAGGTTCTCAAGAAAGGATTGATAGCTCGTGAAGAAGCACGACGTAAAGCAGAACACAAGGCTGACTTCTAAGGGCTGATTTTTAAAATAATTTTGGAAAAGATTCTAGTTAAAGGAAGACACTATGGATAGAGATAAGGCCATCAGCTTCATGCATGACCTGCTGCGCAACCTGCTTACAAAAGGTGGCTCAGATTTATTTGTAACTGTTGGTGCACCACCTTCAATGAAAATTGATGGCAAGATGGTGCCGGTTACTAACCAACCTTTAACCATTAGCCATGTGCAAGTTTTAGTGCGTTCCATCATGAACGACAAACAATCAAGGGAGTTTGAAGAAACACAAGAATGTAACTTTGCTATCAGTTTGCCTAATGTTTCTCGTTTTCGTGTTAATGCCTTTGCGCAACGCGGCAGCCCCGGCATGGTGTTACGTGTGATTAACTCAGAGATCCCAAAATTTGAAACATTACAATTGCCACCTGTATTGCGTGATATTTCAATGACTAAGCGTGGCTTAGTTATTTTCGTTGGTGGTACTGGTAGTGGTAAATCAACTTCGTTAGCTGCCATGGTGGGTTATCGGAATGAGAATAGCTTTGGGCATATCGTTACTATCGAAGATCCAATAGAATTTGTACATAAACATAAGAATTGCATCATCACCCAGCGTGAAGTAGGTGTAGATACTGAAGATTATGATATTGCGCTGAAAAATACTTTGCGTCAGGCGCCGGATGTTATTTTGATTGGTGAGATTCGTGATCGGGAAACTATGGAACATGCGATTGCTTTCGCGGAAACTGGACATTTATGCTTATCTACATTGCACGCGAATAGTACCAACCAAGCATTGGATCGAATTATCAACTTTTTTCCCGATGAGCGTCGTGCACAATTGTTGATGGACTTATCTTTGAATTTAAAATCTGTAATTTCACAACGACTGTTACCCATTAAAGGGGATGATGGACGAGTCCCTGCGGTAGAAATTCTGTTGAATACACCGTTAATGGCTGATCTAATTTTTAAAGGCCAGGTGCATGAAATGAAGGGTTTGATTGCTAAATCAAATGAGTTGGGTATGCAGACATTTGATCAGCACTTATTCCACCTTATTGAGGCTGGATTAATTACCATGGAAGATGGCTTGCGAAATGCAGACTCCGTTAACGATCTTCGCTTACGTTTGAAACTGGACGGTAAAGACGCAAAAGACCATGATCTGCTTGATGGTACCGCTGGCTTAATGGTAGAAGAGACTGATGATGATGCGGGCTTAGTTGCCCCAACAAAACGCGCTAATTTAGGTTAAACCGCTATAATGTTGACCAGACACTAAAAAAGCACTGCATGAATATAGATCCTTATCTGAAACTAATGGTGGAGCAAAGTGCTTCCGACCTGTTCTTTACAACAGGCGCTCCAGTGTGCACAAAAGTAGAAGGTGTTACTAGGCGTGTAAGTAGAAATGTTCTAGAGCCAGGAGTGGTGAAGAAAATTGCTTACAGCATTATGGATGATCAACAGATTAGAGAGTTTGAGATGACTAAGGAAATGAACCTTGGTATTTCAGTAGCTGGCGCCGGACGTTTTCGTGTAAATGCGTATTATCAGCGTGGCGAGATCTCCATGGTAATTCGTTACATTAAAGGTGATATTCCTGAAATGGCAGAGCTAGGTTTGCCACCTATTCTTAAAAAATTGGTGATGCAGAAAAATGGTTTAGTTTTGCTTGTAGGTTCAACAGGTTCTGGTAAATCAACATCACTTGCTTCGATGATCGAGCATCGAAATAAAGAACAAACCGGCCATATACTTACCATTGAAGATCCAATTGAATATGCTTTCAGTCATAAAAAATCTATTATTGGCCAGCGCGAAGTTGGCTTAGATACACTTTCTTATGAAAACGCTTTGCGAGAAGCGATGCGTGAAGCACCTGATCTGATCATGATTGGTGAAGTGCGCGATAAGCAAACCATGGAAGCTGCAATTACCTATGCGGATACTGGCCACTTATGCTTAACCACCCTACACGCGGTAAACGCAAACCAAGCGTTGGATCGTATCGTTAACTTTTTCCCACCAGAAGGGAAATCTCAAATCTTGATGGATTTGTCCTTGAACTTACGTGGAATCGTAGCGCAACGATTGGTTCCAGATGTAGAAGGAGGTCGAGTCCCTGCGGTAGAAGTATTAATTAACACGCCTTATGTATCTGAACTTGTTAAGCGTGGTAGCGTTAGCGAGATTAAACCGATAATGGAAAAAGGGGCTGCTTCAGGTATGCAAACCTTTGATCAATCGCTTTATGATTTATATAAAAGTGAACGAATTTCTCTTGATGATGCGCTTGGTAATGCTGATTCTCGCGGTAACCTCGAGTGGCAAATCAACTTTGGCGGTGGTGTTAAGAGTGTAAGCGAAACCAGTGATCAGCTCGTGTTCCCAACTGAAGAGCCGAGCAAAAAGTCTACGAATGGCGCTAAGCAACCACCAGTTTTGTCCGCAACCGTTGATGATGAAGCAGAATTGGATAGTCATGTAGGTTTTGATGATGAGGACTTTTTGGATGGGATGCCATCAGATGAAAATGCATCTGTAGAGCCAGGGGAATCTATCCTTGAAAACGAAGATGGCGAAGGTAAAGACTCAGGTTATTTTGATCGATTGAAGTCGGTGTTTGGGGATCAATAATTTCTTTTTTGGCTTTTTCTAACTCTTTTATTTCAACTTTTTAAATAACATTTGTCGCTGGGTATTCGAACCCAGGGACGAGGAGCTTTTGTTTCGACCGGCATGGATGGCGGAAGTGCAGAAATTGTAGGAGCAAATTTCTGCTGGCAAAAGTTCCCAAAACCATTTGCGCCAAACATCACTTCCTCTTGCGATGCTCGATATTTTCAGCGGTTCGCGAACTCGCAACGCTCAAACACTGCTCGACTCAATCTGAAAATATCTTGCGCTTCTCAGCGTGATCTAATGCGCGGAGAAGAGGAAGATTTATTTAGTTTAAAATGTCCGCTCACGACCCAAAGCAGACATTCGCTATTTGCCAAATAGCAGTTTCATAATACCAATAGCTGACCATATCTAATGCAATCTCTTTAAGTTAATTGAGTTGCATCAATACTTGGAAACGCCATACCTTCAATATAGAGGACGTAACAATGAAGCTATAGGAGGATGCTATGACAAAGCCAGCCACAATGTCGATGTGCACTATGGCAGAAACATGCAAGGGAATGATGGAGAAGCCGCCTTCAGATTACAGAGAGGCAATAAGGTGATTAATTTAGAACTTAACGATGAAGAATTGCTAATCTTAAATGAAACGCTGCAAAATT
>CAYXVH010000041.1:0-8160 GCA_964468615.1 uncultured Thiotrichales bacterium
ACAACAGAAGCTACAACAGAAGCTACAACAGAAGCTACAACAGAAGCTACAACAGAAGCTACAACAGAAGCTACAACAGAAGCTACAACAGAAGCTACAACAGAAGCTACAACAGAAGTAAACACCGAAGAAAGTACTGAAGAAAGTATAGATAATAAAACAGTTAGTTAATATTCCTGTTTGCCATCAAGGTATCAATTTTTAATCAAAGCTTTAAATGGAGCTTTGTGGATGTCATCAAATCAATTGAGTGAAGACCTTAAAGGTCTTGCTAATTCTGAGTACGCCAATCACTCACAACGTTTTTTCAAAACTGGGAAAGGCGAGTATGGGGAAGGAGATCGATTTCTCGGTATACGTGTACCTGTGCTTAGAAAACTTGCAAAGCAATATAGCGAACTCTCGCTAATTGAAATTCATAAATTGCTAAAATCTATTTACCATGAAGAACGTTTATGCGCGCTCTTTCTACTGGTTCAAAAATTTGAAATTAGTAAGCACGAAAAATCAGTCATCTACAGATTTTATTTGAATAATACAAAATATATTAATAGCTGGGATTTGGTCGATTGTTCTGCATATAAAATTGTAGGCGTTTACCTTGATGATAAAAATAAGAGTCCATTATATAAACTTGCCAAGTCAAAAGATTTATGGGAAAGACGTATCGCGATCATTTCTACCTTGCATTTCATTAAAAATAATCAATTTGACGATACATTAGAAATATCGAAAAAATTGCTGAATGATCGTGAGGAATTAATTCATAAAGCGGTGGGCTGGATGCTGAGAGAGGTAGGCAAGCAGGATCCTAAAATAGAGCGAGCATTTTTATTGAATTGCTATAAGAAAATGCCACGTATGATGTTACGTTACGCGATAGAAAAATTTCCTGAACCAGAACGGAAAAAATACTTATACGGTAAAATATAAGGCTGAAAAGTGTAAATGAAACAAAGCATTGTTGGGTATAAACAAGATGAAGAAAGCCATTGGGTGGCTGAACTTTCATGTGGGCATTTTCAGCATGTAAGGCATAACCCTCCGATGGTGAGTCGTCCTTGGGTATTAACGGAAGAGGGTCGTAAAGAGATGATAGGATATGAGTTAGAGTGTAAGAAATGTGATGAATTGTAGCTTTAATTAAATAACCGAATTGTATGGAATAAAAACTATATGGACATTAAATCACTTATCCGAGATATCCCCGATTTCCCAAAACCGGGAATTGTTTATCGCGATATAACAACGTTGTTACAAAGCTCTGAAGGGCTGAGTTATGTGATCGATCATTTCAGCGATGAATATTCAGATCAAAAAATAGATTATGTAATTGGTATCGAGTCGCGTGGTTTTATTTTTGGAGCTCCTATTGCATATAAGATAGGAGCAGGATTTGTGCCGGTTCGTAAAGCAGGGAAACTGCCTGCTGAAATACATTCAATTGAATATGAGCTTGAGTATGGAACGGATTGTTTAGAAATACATCAAGATGCAATTCAAGTAGAGAGTCGAATATTGATTGTTGACGATTTAATTGCAACGGGTGGAACTGCTGCAGCAACGGCAGAACTTATTGGGAAGTTAGGTTGCAAGCTAATTGGTTTTGCATTTATTATTGAATTACTTGCTTTAGAGGGCAGATTAAAATTACCTAATGCGCCGGTTAGATCTATGGTTACTTACTAAATTTATATAGTAAGTTTTGATCTGCAAGATCAATTAAATTTATTTCTACTCAGTCACACCATTTTAAACGCTGCTTAATAATTATGGCTAATGAGCGTCATAGGGTTGTGTTCTAATTCGTCAACAAAACATCGTTATGAATTTGTAGATTGTTGAATTGCAAAGTAAAATAGATGCTAATTACATAAGCTAATTAGCGAGAGAGGTTGTTAGTTATGAATACAGTTCATTTTGAGCATAAAGTACATGATTTTGTTGAGCACTTAAAAGTCAATTGGGCAGAATCTGTAATACTTGCCATTATCTTTATTGCACTGATGTGTTTAGTTTTAAGCTCCTCAGTTAGTTACGGATAAATTATCGCGCTAACTAAATACGCTTACATATAACTCTACAAACCACACTGCCTATTATATAGGTAGTAGGTTTATTTCTCGACCATATTATTATGGATATAAGTGGCTCTCTTCTGATTCTCTGTATTCTTCTAATTATTTTTTGCGATACCTTTCTAATGCAGCGTAAATTTTAACTACTTAATACTCTTTATTGATCCAGAAATAATAGGCGATAAGGTGAATGGTGTTAATGTTGTTTTAATTGTATTGCTAGTCACTACATTGGTGGCTTATTTTGGAGGCGTATTCCAATATCCATTTGGATGCTTGGTTCTCATTGCATTATTAATTGGAAGGTCGCTGAGAGAATAAATAGCGATCAAAATATTTCTAATTAGAGGTTTTGCTAAAACATGATATAAATCATGTATGAATCCTATAATTTCTGTTTCTAATCTATCTAAAATCTATGCAAGCGGACATCATGCACTCAAAGATGTCAGTTTAGATATTCAATCAGGTGAAATCCTTGCACTTCTTGGGCCCAATGGTGCGGGCAAAACAACTTTAATATCCATTATTTGTGGAATTGTGAACGCTAGCGAAGGTTCAGTAACGGTTGATGGTCATGACATCGTTAATGATTATCGGCTTACACGCAGCATGATAGGGCTTGTGCCACAAGAGTTAACGCTAAGTATGTTTGTGTCGGTGTGGGACACTATTTGTTTTAGTAGGGGCTTGTTTGGTGAGAAACCGGATCCTGCTTATCTTGAACAATTGCTGAAAGATTTATCGCTGTGGGATAAGAAGGACAGTGATATTTTGACTTTATCTGGCGGTATGAAACGTCGTGTATTAATCGCTAAAGCCTTGTCGCATGAGCCTACTATATTATTTTTAGATGAGCCTACTGCGGGGGTGGATGTTGAGCTGCGCAAAGACATGTGGGCTTTAGTAGAAAAGCTACGACAATCAGGTGTAACAATTATTTTAACCACGCACTATATTGAAGAAGCTGAGGAGATTGCCGATCGGGTAGGCGTGATAAATGAAGGCGAACTTATTGTAGTGGATGATAAAGAGGCGCTAAAACATAAGTTAGGTAAACGCCAAATGATGATCGAATTAGAACAAGTTATCGACTCTATACCCGAATCACTTTGGACTTGGTCTTTAGAGTTGTCTCCTGAAGGTAATCAACTTACTTATACCTACGATAGTCATAGCGAGCATACTGGTATTGCGGAGTTGTTGCGCGCGCTAGATAAAAGTGGTTTGTTGCTAAAAGATGTGAATACTTTGCAAAGTTCACTTGAAGATATATTTATTAGTTTGGTAAATGTGCCTGCTGAGGAAGCGACATGAACACGCAAGCCGTTAAGGTAATCTACAAATATGAGATGTTGCGTGCATGGAATACGATTTTGCAAAGTTTTGCTTCGCCCGTTATTTCAACCGTACTGTATTTTGTAGTGTTTGGCTCTGCCATTGGTAGTCGTATCGAAACTGTAGGAGGCATCTCCTACGGCGCCTTTATTGTGCCTGGGTTGATGATGCTGGCATTGCTTACGCAAAGTGTTTCCAATGCTTCGTTTGGAATTTATTTCCCACGATTTACTGGAACCATGTACGAAACTTTATCCGCGCCAATTTCATTTATCGAAATCGTATTGGGTTATGTGGGTGCGGCTGCGAGCAAGTCATTTATTATTGGCTTAATCATCCTTGCCACAGCAGGATTTTTTGTTGAATTAAATATTGTACATCCTTTTTGGATGCTTAGTTTTTTGGTACTTACGTGTATATCGTTTAGTTTGCTAGGTTTTATTATTGGGTTGTGGGCCGAAAGCTTTGAGCAACTACAGCTGATTCCATTATTGGTAATTACACCATTAGTATTTCTAGGTGGAAGCTTTTATACCATTGATATGCTGCCTCCTGCTTGGCAAACAGTGAGTTTGTTTAATCCAGTAGTTTATTTAGTGAGCGGGTTTCGTTGGAGTTTTTACGAAGTTTCAGATGTTAGCATCCTAGTCAGTTTGTTGATGGTGCTGCTGTTTACAACAATATGTTTGGCAATTGTATGGTGGATGTTTAAGACTGGTTATCGTCTAAAACAGTAATATGCCTTTTGATATGCCTAGATTAAGGGAATACAAACGCCATAATCAGTGCATATAAGACGATGACTACCCCTACAGCTAGGGCGATCATGTCATATTTTTTGTACTCATTAGGGATCATAGCAACAGCCCCTTATTAGTTAATATTCAACTACTAAGCTACACATAGATTTACTGGCATGACACTTAAATTTATTTATGGTTAAGGTGCAATTTAATTTATGTGCAAATAACGTAAAATAATTAATTGTCTCTATACGCTACATCAGCTATTCGGATTAAGACTTAGATTATTTCAGGCGTATAATTTTTACTATTAATGTAGAAATTCAGGAGTTTTATCATGCAAACTGATAGTGTTAAAAACATCTGTTCTGGTCTAATGTATAAGGCTAAAACTGAGAACTTTCTGGACCACCCAGTTCACGACATTGAAAAAGAAGCAAATAGATTTGTTGAGGATTTTGCAAAAGAAAATGGTCTAACGGCGCATACGCTATCGGCGTATAGGTGGTACTTTCAATCCGAGGATCGGTTATTGGAAGATGGGTTTGTAGAGCTTCAGTGTCAAACCAACTATTTTAAACACAAAGGCTCATGTACATTTAATGTTGTAGATATTGAGGCAATAGATAAGATTAAGCATTTACACGAGGGGCTTAAATTTTAATTACTATAGGCTTAAACTACGCTACCAAATCCTTTGTCTGCAGCGCCAGCGGGAGGTTTCAATCCTGCGAGTATGCAGCCCTGTGCAATAGGACCACCCGGGAACAAGTTATATATATACTTCATTCCGCCGTTATGATGAAATTTTTCATCTAATGCGTCGTGAAGTTCGCGCACATTGATTTGTTTTAATTCATGACGTGAGTAGTATTCTTGTAATGCATGTAACACTGCTATGTGATCATCTGTGAGCCTTAGCCCTTCAGATAAAGCTGTGTTTCGTGCATATTCTTCTGTCCAATCTTCTGGAGCTAGAAAAATAGCTGCGTTATCTTTTATAGTTTCCACAGTATAAGTTTACTCCTTAAATGAAGAAGAGATTGTGTTGATTATCTTAATAAAGATAAGAGTCGATAGGATTGATAAATATCAAATATATAGTTTTAAATGTGGCTGTTAAATTTTATTTATAAGCATGGCATAGATTGTAGTATTGACTGAAAAATTTATACTTTGAAATATGTTTAAGCGTAAGATAGTTATGTAATGTTTAATCAGTTCTTATTTGAACTAAGGAGGTCATCATGCCAGTAACCAGGTTGACTAATCTTCTATGTGACGAACATATTGACTATGTCACCATTTCCCATACAACTTCGTATACAGCACAAGAAACGGCTGCATCAGCACATGTGCGCGGGATTGAATTTGCTAAAACCGTAATTGTTAAAATAGACGGTAAGTTAGCGATGGCTGTTCTGCCAGCACAATATAGAATTCATTTAGGTCTTTTAAAGCAAGAAACCGATGCAACACGGGTGGAACTCGCGTCTGAAGATGATTTCAGAGGCTTGTTTCCAGGCTGCGAAACAGGTGCGATGCCACCATTCGGAAATCTTTATGGAATGGATGTATATATAGAGGATAGTTTGTTAGAGGATGAAGAAATTGCATTTAATGCAGGCTCGCATAGCGAAATTATTAAGCTTTCATATCATGATTATATGAGGCTAGTCCAACCTAAGATTGCGAGGTTTACAACACTACATTAACTGTATGTGTTTATGATATTGCGCTTAGGCAAGCGGGCTGATATTTAAAGCATCTAATCTATGCTTTAGGCTAGATTGAGCTACTTACTTTCTTGTAAATGTAAACTTGCTCGTATTTTTAACTTCTCCTTCTTCAAAGTAAGCCCATACTTGTTCAAATGTATTTTCATCAAGAATAGTCATTTTCATGCCACCCATGTGGCCGGTTTTTTTACGATCAATACCTGCACCATCTAAAAATTGAAAATCAAATGCTTTTCCATCCGTAATTTCTAACTGTAGTCTGGGTTGATTGCCTAACATGCAGTAATGCGTCATGAGTAAGCCACCATTTTCAGAGCCGTGATACATGGTAACTATTTCTTGAGGCGTGTCTGCAAATATTCGTTCTTCTACCGCGGTGCCGCCGGAGACAGTTTGATACACTAAATCTACTATTTCATTTTTACCATTGTGGTTGATGTGTGTGCCAATCCATTCACCTTCGAGTTCAACAAAGTGTTTGAGAGACTCATGAGGTGGTTGGGTTTGATATTTTGCTTCCTCTGAAAAGGCAACTGGGTGCACAATAATGTTGAATATAAGCGTTATCAATAATAGGTAGTATTTCTTCATCGTTATGACTCCCAGTAAATTGCGATATAAAGTGATTAGACCGCATAGACAGTTCTATGGTCTTCTATAATTAGCAATTGTTGATTCAATTTTTCTGATGTGTTTTATAAAGAAAATAGAATGAAATCTTTGCTTATTATTCTGGTCAAATCGTCTTACATAACAAGATACTCTTGAGCTGATCTAGCAAATTTTAGTATGCGTTTGCGGCATCCTCAAGATAAAGGGTACAATTAGTAAGGTATTTATCTTTCCTGGCAGGTGGTTACTATGAAAAAACTTTATATCTCTCTGATTTCATCTCTTTTAGTTGTATCGACATGGGCTATTGCAGAAGAAGCAGAACTTTTAGACTCGTATCTAGAAGATTTGCCCAGTTCTAGCCCTTCACAAAGCGTTATCGTAGGTCAACCGGTGGATGTAGTTGTTGATGAAAACGGTCAAACCCATGAGGTGATCCGACCACAAGCGGTGGAATACCGCAGGATCGGGACCCAAAACGGTTCGGAGGTCTACGAAGAAGTGCCGATTCAATCTGTTGCATCAGGTAATACCAAGGGCAATGTCCAGATTGACGTTCAAGAGGTAATAGTGGTTCCTGAGGGTGAAATGAGTTCTGATGTGGTGATGAGTAACGACTCAGAAGTTCAGGAAAATGAAGATTTAAAAGTTATTGAGCTTGAGCCAGACGAAGGTGCAATGGTTGTTATCGAGGCTCCCGAAAACCAAACTACGCAAACGGCTACGGTTACTAATGCAACTTCTAACCGAACTGCAATTTCTGGCCATGCTTTCTGTCAACAAAATCCTTATGCAAGAGAATGTTTGTTATCAAAATATTTAACTTTATGTAAAAAGGATCCTCAGTCTACGGATTGTAAAAGTCAGTTACAGAAGTTTGATAATTTCTGTGGGACTTTTCCTAACGCATATAAGTGTAAAAAAGCTAATATTGCTGCTGCATGTCAAAAAGACCCATCAAGCAGTGCTTGTAAGAACTTTACGCAACGTTATTGTCAAAAATACCCCAAGGCGATATTTTGCAACTATAACTAGGATATTTGCAAAACACAGTAATTTGCCTGGTTTAGGGTTGGGATTATTCGGCTAGAAAGCCTCTTTTGATCGGTTAATTTTGTCGTTTAGCCCAGGGAAGGGCTTCAAAATTTCCTTATATAAGGTAGCGTTAAGCTTCTACATATACTCAAATGGAGCTTGAGTGATGGCAAGCACTATACCTTTACCTTCAGACATCAGATCAAAATTGATGCGCAATTTTCTGAAGAGAATTGTTGATAACGATAAGCGCGCAAAGCAAATATTTAGACTTTATTTTGACCGCAAAGAAATTTCTGAAGAACAGTTTTATAAAGCCATATCAAATTAAGCTAAAACAGTCTTCTAGCCTGATTATCTTATACCTTTTGGTACGTATTACTCGCTCGTAATACACACTAAAATCGCCTTTTCAAACCTCTTTAGGTCCTATTCGACTTTAAGCGAGAGAGTTAATTCTTTTATTGGTTTGTTTTATCCTTTTTAGGATTATTCATAATATTTAAGGCGTAAATGGATATTCAGTTTGTACCTGGTCAAAGGTGGGTAAGCAACACAGAATCTGAGCTCGGTCTCGGAATAGTCGTAGATACTGCTAATCGTCGTGTAACCGTT
>CAYXVH010000042.1:0-2676 GCA_964468615.1 uncultured Thiotrichales bacterium
GTGTTCAGTTGAGCCAGTCACCACAATACCTACAGGCTTACCTACCAGTGCATCATTAGGAATTACGTCAAAGACATTTTTAAGAATACCGGTGTATGAACCTCGGTAAACAGGTGTACCTATGATTAAAGCGTCTGCAGCTACAATCTTTTCAATTAATGTTTTGGTATCGGCCTCATACAAAGCAAGGTCTCGTCCATCACAAAGCTCAATATTAAGATCGCGAACATTGGTGGTTTCCATACTAATAGAACTATCATGAGCATGAGCATACTCAACCACTTGCTTCACTGCGTTTAATGTTCGTGACGCAGCATTTTTTGCTGGGCTACCGGATAAGCCTAGTAGATTCATATTAAATATTGAGATTAAAGCTGTTTATATCAATTGATATGGAAGGTAACTTCCTAAAATCAATTCCAATGAGGCACTATATTCTTTAATTCGATTACATGTCCCATTTTATCGCGCTTAGCTTCCATATATTTACGACGATATTCGCTATCAGTGGGAGCAATCATCGGTATTCGATTTACAAGATTAATATCGTAAGCTTGCATCCATTCGCACTTATCAGGATTGTTTGTAATCAGCTGAACATTTTTTACGTTCAATGCACGCAACATATGAGCGGCAACCGAGTAATCACGCTGATCGGCTTCAAAGCCTAATTTAAGGTTCGCATCCACTGTGTCAAAGCCCTGTTCTTGTAAGGCATATGCCTTTAGTTTGTTCACTAAGCCAATACCACGCCCTTCGTCGCGCATATAGATAATGATGCCTTGTTGGTTTTGCTGCACCATATCCATCGCCATACGCACTTGCTCACCACAATCGCAGCGCATTGATCCAAACACATCTCCAGTAAGACATTCTGAATGGATACGAACTAAAACATCATCGTCAGGCTTCCATGAACCATGCACTAACGCCAAATGTTCACGATCCGTATAAATGTCTTTGAATGCTGAAATTTTAAATTCACCCCAGCATGTTGGAAGCTCGACAGTAACCTCATGCTCCACACGAGATTCATAACGTAAGCGATACTTTATAAGTTCTTTAATGGTAAGGATTTTTAAATCGTGCTGTTTAGCAAATACTATCAAATCAGGCAAACGCGCCATGTCACCATCTTCTTTCATGATTTCACACAACACACCCACTGGACTCAATTCTGCTAACTCCATCAAATCCACAGTTGCTTCGGTATGACCATCGCGTCTAAACACGCCACCGCGCGTCGCGCGTAAGGGAAAAATATGCCCTGGACGAGCAAAATCATTCGCAACAATCGAAGGGTCTGCTAATGCTTTAATCGTTTTATAACGATCCGTAGCCGAAATCCCAGTAGTTGTGCCGTGCACATAATCCACTGAAACGGTAAACGGCGTCTGATGCAATGCATTGTTATCATCCGTTTCAACCATCAAATCTAGGCCTAGTTTTCTAGAGCGCTCTTCAGTAATGGCTGTACAGATTAAACCACGGCCATATCGGGCCATAAAATTCACCATCTCGGGCGTGCATTTATCCGCAGCACCGATCAAATCACCTTCATTCTCGCGTGATTCGTCATCCACTACTACAACCAGCTTGCCTAATTTAAGGTCTTCTAATACCTCAGGTACCGAATTGAACGTGAAATCACTCATATATCTTATCTAAATGACGGAAATGGGCTTAAAAAGTGAATAACTGCATCGATAGTAGAATACCTCAAGACTATTTGCACCTACCACTTTGGTCCAAGAAATTTAATTTTGCGATGTATGTCATGTTGATTGGCCGTTAGTGCCAATTCGTATATAGTGCCGGGCCCGGAGTCGAACCGGCACAGTATTTCTACCGAGGGATTTACAGTCCTGTTAACTTGAAAAAGTCTGTATGTCCGCTTTCGGCCAATAGCGGTCATTTTATTTTTAGCAAATTTCTAGACAGCACCACATGAGCATCAACTGTTTTACCTTGAATTGCTTCTTTCAAATATAGTTTAGCTTGATCATCAAGAGGAGAATTTTCTTGTAGCAAGGATTTTCTATCATTCCATTTTTTGTACCATGGCACTGATTTGTTTTTAACAAAATTTTCCATTATTTTAGCGCAAGCTTCTACTGATTCAATGGACTGTTCATAGTCAAATTTATACTTAGTTGGTTTGAAATCAGTTTCAGAAGGACCATTTAAGGCTATATATTCCCTCGAATCATTTAGGACTCTAATACATGTTTGTACTCTAAAACATGGACCAAATGAATATTTATGAATTTGAATAAATTCTACAACCAGTTCAGATTCACGCACAAAGTACGTTGGTTTAGTTCTAATAAAACCATACATTTTAATTCGATTCGCAAAGCGTCTCAGGACTTTATCAGCATTTGAACGCTCAACAATTTTTAGCTTACGTTTTTTTAAGTACTCCTTCTTATTTTCGGGAGTTAAATGATCTATAAGTTTTGTACCTTTTTCCATACACCTAACAGAATGTCCGCTTTGGGTCGTAAGCAGACATTGTGAACATGTTAATTATTGAATCCAACCTGATTTCCTCTTTAGCGATTTAATTTATGTCCGCTTTCGGCCAATAGCGGACATTCATCCCATTCGGCTAAAAGTCCCAACAGTCTAGTCGGAGTCTGAACCATTTAGGATTTAATGTACTCTATACCACAT
>CAYXVH010000043.1:0-4226 GCA_964468615.1 uncultured Thiotrichales bacterium
ATATAAAATTTAGGAGTAACTCATGAACATGCACGATGAAAAAAACATGATTACGAAGTCGGAACTTATTGAAAAAATATCGTTAAAACAAAACCATCTTGCTCATAAAGATATAGAGTTATCTATTAAGAGTATTATTGAGCAAATGAGCACGTCATTATCACAAGGTGATCGTATAGAGATACGTGGTTTCGGTAGTTTTTCATTGCACTTTCGGCCACCACGTATCGGCCGTAACCCTAAAACAGGTGATGCTGTGTCGCTACCGGGGAAACATGTGCCACATTTTAAACCTGGTAAAGAACTACGCGAGCGGGTAAACAAAAGTTTAACCGACGATTAGTTTTTGCAGCATATAAGCTGTGGTTAGTTAATACGTGGTTCTATTCTAAATGACACGTTTTCTATTATTCATATTTTTCCTCGCGTTAATTCTTTTATTTTTCGTATTCACACTAGAAAATTTAGATCTGGTTTCCTTAAACTTGGTTATCGAAAGTTATCAAGTGCCTCTTGGTTTGGCGATGTTAGTATGTTTTGTGTTGGGAGCGCTCATTGGAATACTGTTTAGTATAAGCATGATTCTAAAAAACAAAAATAAAGCTCGAATTCTAACCAAAAAAGTTGCTGTCACTGAAGAAGAAGTTGCCAATCTTCGTCAACTTCCTATAAAGAGTTCTCATTAATGCTAGAAATATATTGGTTACTGCTGCTTTTAGCAGGGGTTGCGGGTTGGTTTCTGGCGCAAATATTTTATAAAAGTCGCTCCAAGCCAAAAATACCTGGTGAATATTTAAAAGGTTTAAACTATCTATTAAATGAACAGCCGGATAAAGCGCTTGAGGTGTTCATTGATTTAGTTGATGTTGATACGGAAACGGTGGAAACTCATTTGGTATTAGGCAATATGTTTCGTCGCAGAGGTGAAGTGGATAGAGCTATTCGCATTCATCAAAATTTAATCGCTAGGCCAACTCTAGAGGTTATCGATAAGTCTACTGCGTTACTGGAGTTAGCTAAAGACTATCTCAAAGCAGGTCTACTAGATCGAGCTGAGTCCTTGTTAAACGACGTTATAGAAATAGGGCTGCAAACTGATGAAGCATATCCATTGCTGCTTGGTTTATATGAGCAGGAAAAAGAATGGAGTATGGCGATTGAGACTACTAAGAAGTTAGAAAAGGTACAGGGGAAAAAATTAAATCACATCACTGCACATTATTATTGTGAGCTTAGCGAAATGGCTTTAGAAAACAGCGATAATGATGAAAATGAAGCTAAGAAACTAGCTAAAAAAGCACTTTCCTATGATAATAATTGTGCACGCGCTAGTGTGTTGTTGGGTCATATAGCTATGCATGAGGAGAATTTTAAATCTGCAATAAAGTTTTATATTGCTGTAGCAAAACAGAAACCTGAATATTTGCCAGAAGTTTTTATGAAACTGCGTGAAGCATTTTTACGTCAGGATGATCATCAAGGGTTTAAGCAATTTCTTCGTAGTATTAATGACTCTAATTTAAGTGCGCTTACCTTAAGCAGCTTGCTTGAGGAATTAAGAGATGATGATTTTGATAAAAAAATGATTATAGACTGGTTGTTAGAAAAATCTGAGTTATCCCTGCTTGAGGTAAATGGATTTCTAAAAAGTAAAAATTCTGAACATGAATCTATTGGTGAAATAGGCTTGGTAAAAATTCAGAAAAGTGTTGAACAATTTATTAGTAATCGCAGTACACACCAATGTAAGCAGTGTGGCTTTCATGGGAAGTTATTATACTGGCAATGCCCAAGTTGTCATTCTTGGGGTACCGTTGTACCTGTAATGCCTAGTTTAAATTAACTAAGTTTGAAGTTGAGAGAGTATACATCTACTTGTTATGACAGAAGATAGTCCAATCATCGTTGCTCTTGATTATCCTAATGCTAAGTTAGCGAATGATTTCTTGCTGCGCATACAAGGACAGCCATGTAAATTAAAAGTAGGTCTTGAATTATTTATCGCAGAAGGGCCGAAATTTGTTGAACAGTTAAGTGCCAAAGGCCACCAAGTTTTTCTGGACTTAAAGCTTCACGACATCCCAAATACCGTAGCTTCGGCGTGTAAGTCAGCTTCTAATTTAGGAGTGTGGATGATGACGTTGCATGCTTTGGGTGGAACTAACATGCTTCAGGCAGCCCATGAAGTTATGTCATCTACCTCTCAGGCGACAAAATTGGTTGCGGTCACTATATTGACATCAATGGATCAACATCAACTAAATGGAATAGGTATTCAGAAGACGCCTAGTGAATGCGTACTAACCCTTGCGGAGGTGGCAATTGCATCCAAAATGGATGGCATGGTGTGTTCGGTTCATGAGGTAGGTGCCATAAGAGAAAAATGGGGTGATCTGCCTACTCTCGTAACCCCTGGTATTCGAATGCAAAGTGATCAGGTAAATGATCAAAGTCGAATTGCAACTCCCCGACAAGCTTGCAAATTTGGTTCAAGCTACATCGTCGTAGGTAGACCTATCACTAAAGCGGATGATCCTGTCTCAGCTATAAATCAGTATCTTAAAGATTGGTCTTCTAATGATTAGTCATAAGTTTAAATTTGTAGAAAGAATTGTATTTTTTGGGCAACCTCGCTAAATTGTCAAATAGAAAACATATATAAATACGTCGTTAGGTTTCCTCTACATTACGACTAAAAACTGCAATATTGGGTGGGCTAGATGTTGCGATTACTGTTAATTTCATTCGTTATTTTATTTGCGTTCGTGGCATATGCTGAGCCGGTAAATATAAATACGGCTAGTGCTACAGAGCTTGAGGAGAATTTGACGGGTGTGGGGCCTAAAAAAGCTGTGGCTATCATTGAATACAGAGAGGCAAATGGACCATTTTTTTCAGCGGATGAACTTGCTAAGGTGAAAGGAATAGGCCAAAAGACTCTAGAGAAAAATAAAGAAAACATCCTTGTGAGATAATTCTCATTCTTTTGTCGTTAAATCGCGCAACCCTATGAATAAAATATTGCTTTAGTGCTTTATTAACAAAATAATTATCTTTTAAATTTAGAATAAAAATAGACTCTACCTCATGAAAAGTATACGTAAAGCAGTATTTCCGGTCGCAGGGATGGGCACCAGATTTCTTCCGGCCACTAAAGCTAATCCTAAAGAAATGCTTCCAGTGGTGGATAAGCCTCTAATTCAATATGCAGCTGAAGAAGCAGTAATGGCGGGTATGGATACGTTAGTGTTTATAACTGGTCGTAATAAACGCTCTATTGAAGATCATTTTGATAAAGCTTTTGAATTGGAAACGGAGCTTCAAGCTGACGGCAAAGAAACGATGCTAGATATGGTGCAAAACGTTCTTCCAAGTAATGTTAGCTGTGTCTTTATAAGGCAGTCTCAACCACTTGGTTTAGGTCATGCAGTGTTGTGTGCGGAACCGGTGGTTGGAGATGAGCCTTTTGCGATAATTCTTGCGGATGATTTAATTGACGATGGTGCGAGTGGATGCTTAGCACAAATGATCGATGTGTATGAAAAAGAAAATTGTGGTGTTGTCGGTGTGCAAGAGGTTAAAAAAGATGAAGTAAAAAGTTATGGTGTAATTTCGGGCAAGCAAGTGCAGGATAATTTGTGGGATGTAGATACTTTTGTTGAAAAACCAGAACCACAAGATGCGCCATCAAATATAGCAGTTGTGGGTCGATATCTCTTAGAACCATCTATTTTTAATATTCTTGAGCAAACAGGTGAAGGCGCAGGTGGGGAAATACAACTTACTGATGCACTTGCAAGGCAAGCTAAAATAGAAAGAGTTTTAGCGTTTAAGTTTGAGGGCAAACGTTATGACTGTGGAAGCAAGCTTGGGTATCTAGAGGCTACAGTTGAGCTAGCAATGAAGCACCGTGGCGTGGGTAAGCAGTTTAGTAAGTATTTAAAGCAGTTGGTTGATCAGAAGTAATAAAGTTATCAATTATAAATTTAAATGGCTCCCTGGGACGGGCTCGAACCGCCGACCTAGTGATTAACAGAATTATGCTTAATGTCCGCTTTCGGCCAAAAGCGGTCATTCGATTATGAGTGCGTCCAGACTGACTTTGGATAATTTCTTGTTGTTATTCTTTTCCAAGACAAGAAAATTTACTTCTTCTCCTTGAGCATAGCCGCCAAATCTGCAAACGGATTATGGGTGGTGGTACTTTTCTGCGTGTCGACGGTGGT
>CAYXVH010000044.1:0-2856 GCA_964468615.1 uncultured Thiotrichales bacterium
ATACTGATAAAAAAATTGTGCAAATCTTGTTTCTAAAAATAAACGTTCGCCGTTTGTAATTTCAGGTGGATCTAACTCTTCTGCATTAAGTATCGCAGTAGATAAGCATAGAAGGGCTGTTATGAAGAGGTATTTCATATATGTTCTAAATAATAATGATTATCATTAATATTTGAATATTCTTTTAGGCATAGTGTTTATTTTAGATGATAAAATCAGCCGTATAACACTAATATATATAAGGATTTGACTGAAAGCATATTTCCTAATTTTTTGATAAATCCTTGATATATCGTGAATCCAAAGTTAAGTAATTCTAATAATTTTCTGCTTATTAAATTCTTAGCTTCTAGAATTGTCATGCAACGCGTCTAGTTTATATGGATTCGTTTCTTATCTTTTTAAAAGTACACATTCAATTTGCGTATGAATTTGAAAATTACTTAATGAACCAAATGCCTAAAACTATTAGACATAGGGCAGCAATTTTTTGCAGGTTTATCTCACCACTTGCAAAGATGACTGAAAATACAAAAGACACCAATAGCCCTAAGGAAATTACTACTGTAATTGCGAAAGGGGAACTTTTATAGGCGTAGAAAGTTGCTACTCCAAATCCGGCGCTACCAATAATAATTAACAGAAAATTGATAGGATCTCTGACAAGAGAGAATGCCGCTTGATAGAATGATTCGGCTTGCCCGGTTCGTAAGCCGAATACTGAAAATAAAGTATAGGATGTAATAGTTGCTAAAATTGCAAGAAACCAGTTCATAGTTTTTCCTTTCAGGCAAATCAAATAGCAGAATGGTATTTGATCTTATATGGTTTGAGCACTTTAGTGCATAGTTATGTGCTTTTTTGAAAACTGATCTAGATCATAAGAAATGCTATGAGAGTTAAATGTGATTATGATGAAGCTTTTCAAATAACCAGTTGTACTTGCAAGTTAGGACATAAAGAAATTTGTATTCGAATTGAGCACAGAGAACTTAATTATGAATTATCAATGGCATGATTTGTTGGGCAATATTGGCGTTGTTTTAATGATTGCTATGTATTTGCTTTTGCAAATGGAGCGCATCGAAAGCTCTAGTTATCAGTATTCAATATATAATGCGCTGGGAGGCTTGCTGGTGGTCATATCGTTAATGTACGAATTTAATATGTCTGCATTTATGTTCGAAGGCTTTTGGGTAGTGATAAGTTTATATGGAATTCTAAGGCAGTGGCGATTGAGAAGGAGTTAGTGCGCATGGATGTAAGGAAGCGTTATTTATTGCTATAGGTAAAGTGACAAAACAATTAACACAAAAGTAGAAAACTACCTAGTTTTAATTAATTTCGTACCTAGTTGTACTTAAGGAAGTATGTTTTCTATGTAGATAAACTTTAATGAGCTGCAAGTTGATAATAATCGTGTAATTAATTGAACAGGTTAATACGAATTTACTACTTTCATTTTAATAATAAAAAATGCCAATCTCACTACTAATTCAGTTATTTGTTCTAACTTGTATAGTCAGTATATTGCCGATGAATGCTGTTGCTAGATGCAATATGGTAGAAGTGGAGTTCTACTTAGAAAATGGTTTTTCTCAAGAACAAATAACTCGTATATGTGAAGATGCTTCAACAAATGACCAGCAGTGCGAGTCTTTACAGCCCGAAAGAGATTTAACGCCACATCAAATCGAGCAACTTTGTAGTACGTACGTCGAAACAAATTTTGATTGTGGATCATGCTCGAAACAATTAATTGAAAATCGTAGTAAAGATAATCAGGAAGATTTGTCTCTGAGCAAAGTTGCTATTGCAGAGCGTACTAGTCAATCTCAAAAAGAATATGATGCAATACAGTTATTAAAAACGGGTGGAGACGTATTAAATTTAAATGTTACTGATTCCAATCTTATTTATACAGATAAGAATTGTTTATTATCTGGAAGTGCAACAGAAAGAGGAAGGCGTCGTGAGTACTGCCATGATGTACATTACACAATCTCGCTGCATAATCTTCAGGCTAGTATAGGTAAATCATTGCCTATAGTTGGCGACCCAACTGCTACATTGGTTGGTGATATCTCAATTGAGTTAGCTCCTGGGTTAAGTGAGTATCCTTTTGAGATTCGAAAAAAATTTGAGACTTATCTACATGGAATTAAAGAAAAAGATAATGCTCAGTTCCCTGTGCGAAAGGGTATAGCTGTTGAAACATTAGTGCATGCGCTACAAATTCTTTCCCTATAAATTATTAAGTCAAAATACTTTATTGATGTGCTAGTCGAGAGGTTAATTTGGCAACTATAGTTGGAGAATTGGCTGGGGGTTGACAGAATAAAACTATCCAATTCATTTCACTGGGCTTAATTCTATTTTTATTAAGTCTGTCTTAATTGTCTCGTGTGCAACTAAATTAAATGGTAACAAAATTATGAATTATCAATGGTATGACCTATTAGGAAATATAGGTGTTGCATTAATTATTATTACTTATTTTCTTCTTCAATTGGGGCGTATGAACAGTGCAAGTTATTTGTACTCAACACTCAATGCATTAGGTGCCTTGTTTGTCATTATTTCCTTAATGTATGAATTCAATATGTCGGCCTTTATTGTCGAAGCTTTTTGGGTGGGAATTAGTTTGTTTGGAATCATTCGGCAGTGGCGTATAAGAAACTAGGAGGGGAATCTAAAGTCGGGAAATTAAACAGCAAAGCTAGTGTTGTATATGACAGCACCTCTTATCCCTCATATATATACAAGGGTTACTCACTAGGTGGTACGTCCTAAGTGCAATTGCCGAACTACCAATCGACGTCCATATTTGTCCAATAAATTAAGCCTATAAAGGCT
>CAYXVH010000045.1:0-25944 GCA_964468615.1 uncultured Thiotrichales bacterium
CTTCTCTCAGTGGCTTCCATTTCCCGCAACAAAGCATTCATTTCAGCAATAGTTAACTTTCGATGCGCGCGCACTGAACCATAACAAGCCATAGTAGATAATAATTCATTATTAGCTTGCTCTAATTTTTCAGAAGTACCAAACATATTTAAATCAGCCAACACATCAAGCACCAACTTATTTACATCCGCTTGTTGCAGTAACGATGGTATTTCACGCACCACAATACTGTCTTCACCAAAACGTTCGACATGAAAACCAAACTTCAAAAACACATCGCTATGCTGTTCAGCAAGCGCTGCCTCTTGCGAACTAACATCAATGGTTAACGGCACCAATAGTGGCTGAGTCGCTAAATCACCCTGTTGATACGAAACCTTTAATTTCTCATACACAATGCGTTCATGGGCAGCATGCATATCAACAATCACTAAACCATTTGCATTTTGTGCAAGGATATAAATGCCGTGCAGTTGCTCAATCGCATAACCCAAGGGTGGCGCATCTTCGGTGGTATGCGCTTCTTCAGGAGGGGTTTTTAACAATAAGTCATATTCATTAACGACCTGAGCACCATAACCATGCCTTGTTTCACGAATATGCGAGCGCGAAGAACTACTCTGTGGCGAATAAGTATTGTTAGTTATAGCACTTTGGCTTTGCGCGGAACGGATGTAGTCATCGACGATCTCACGATATTGCTCAGCACCCTGCTGTTCTTGCTTAGGCATCGTTTCGGCAATCGCTTTACCTATCGTGTGACGAATAAAATCATGCACATAACGACTTTGACGAAAACGCACTTCATGTTTTGTAGGATGCGCATTTACATCTACTTGCGAAGGCTCCATCTCTAAAAATAATACAAAAGCTGGGAAGCGACCATGATAGAGCACATCTTTATAGGCAAGCTTAATAGCATGCGCGATCACTTTATCTCGAATCGCACGCCCATTTACATAAAAATATTGCAAGTCTGCTTGGCTGCGCGAAAAGGTAGGCAAACTAATCCAACCTTTAACTTGAATATCAGTTGCAGAGTTTTCTAAATAGATGCTTTGATCTGCAAACTGCTTACCACTAATTTTACCTACGCGATCTGATCCATCACTTAAAAAGTCACATGCATTAACTTCTAAAAAGTTACGGCCATTATGTTTCGTGATCAAGGTTACATCAAATCGACTCAATGCAATTTTTCGCAACACATTGTCACAATGCTTTAATTCAGTTTTTTCTGTACGTAAGAATTTTTTTCGTGCAGGTACATTAAAAAATAAATCTTTTACTTCAACAGTGGTTCCGCGCATTTGCCGCACCGGCTCAACCTCTTCTGCAAATTCTCTACCATCTGTACAAATTACCCAACCCGCATTGCCTTCTTCACCATCATTTGATGCCATGCTGAATCTAGATACTGATGCAATACTAGGCAACGCTTCACCACGAAAACCCAATGTAGCAATTTGTTCAAGATCATCCATGCTTTTAATCTTACTGGTTGCATGCCGCTGTACCGCTAAGTGCAACTCTTCTTTTGCTATACCTATACCGTTATCACTTACCCGCACCGATTGCATACCACCCTGCTCTAACTCGACAACAATTCGGGTAGCTCCTGCATCAAGCGCATTTTCCAATAACTCTTTTAAAACTGACGCCGGACGCTCTATCACTTCACCCGCAGCAATTTGATTTACAAGCTGAGGAGGAAGTTGTTGAATAGAGCTCATAATGTATCTATTTAAGACAGCGGAATCGGTTGCTCGTCTTGCAACTGCAACATCTGTTGAAAACCCGATAGTCCATACGATATAAATGCCTCGCGATCATGCCAAGAATCAGATTGATCGATCACCGCGCCAGACTCTTGCTCATCTAATTGCTGTGCGAACACTCTAATGATATGTGAGCCATTTTTAGATGAATCTGAAGAAGCCTTTTCACAGGTAATGTAAATTTCAGGCTCATTGTGCCCATCTTTAATGCCTGCTAGCAAATAGACATATTCAATTTCACTCTCAGATTCAATTTCTTCAAGCACAACAATTGTATATGCGCCAAACTTATAGCGTTGCTTTGGAATTGCGGTGGAAATGTTTGGTTTTTGCATAAATATTGAGGGTTGTCATGCTAGGATAATGCAAAATTATCCAATAAATATCGCAACAATCCTATAGCGTTTTTTGAATAGCACTTTTCTGGCATGGCTAAAAAACTATTACAACTCTTTCCTCAGTCTTCTAACAAACAAGACCAAAAACTTGAGTTGAAGAATTTATATCTATACAAACATGGCTGGCACTCAGCGAACACAAAACAACCAATTGTTGCAGCAAATTTTCTCAGCAGTCTCGATGGACGTATTGCCATCAGTCCTGATGCATATACGAGCGCTGAATTACCGAAATCATTAACCAGCCAAGAAGACTTTCGATTATTTCTTGAACTGCACGCACAAGCAGACTGCTTAATCACACATGGTGGGTATATGCGCTCATTAGCAGAACAAAAACTTGGCAATATATTACAACTGCCCAGCAACAGAGATTGTGAAGATTTATATAGCTGGCGCACACTACAAGGGCTTTCGCCTCATCCTGCATTAGTCATTGCTAGCTCAAGCCTAGACTTCCCAATGCACCCCTCTTTGAAAGAACATAACCAACAGGTCTACATCGCTACGGGACAGCAAACAGATTCTGACAAAATTAAAAAATGGCAAGATGATGGTTATGAAGTGCTCGTTGCAGGTAAATCACATGCAGTAGAAGGCAAACCCTTAATAGAAACTCTTGCAGACAAAAACTATAAGCATTTTTATTTAATCGCGGGGCCGAAAATGCTGCACACCATGATAAATGACCAACAATTAAGCAAACTATATCTTAGTTACTCGCACCAACTAGTAGGTGGTGAATTTTTTAGAACTAAACTTGACGGGCCTGTTCTAAACTCACCTAAACTAGAATTAAATTCATTGTTTTATGATGAGGCCTCAGAAAATAAGCACGGGCAATTCTTCAGCAGTTACACGTGCAATTACAATAATAATTAGGAAACCCCATGATTGAATTATTTGCAGAATATGGATTATTTTTAGCCAAAGCCATTACTATTCTTGTATTTATTTTTGTGCTTATTTTGATGATTTTATCTTTTTCAAAAAAAGCGCATAGCGACGACCATTTTGAAATTACTAATCTAAATAAAAAATACAAAGCTATGGCAGATAGCTTGCGTTTTTCTCTATTATCGAAAAAAGACTTAAAAAAAGTTAAGAAAGAAAACAAAAAAGAGCTCAAGCAAGAAAAGAAAGCGCCGGGCACCAACAAAAAACGTATTTTTGTACTCAATTTTCTTGGCAATATAAAAGCCACTGCAGTTCGCCACCTACGCAAAGAAATCACAGCTATCTTATCCGTTGCTAGCAGTGATGATGAGGTAGTGATTTGTTTAGAAAATGCAGGCGGCTTAGTACATGAACACGGCTTTGCCTCATCTCAACTATTACGTATTAAACAAAAAGGTATACCTCTAACCGTTGCAGTAGATAAAGTAGCTGCTAGCGGCGGATACATGATGGCATGTGTGGCAGACAAAATAATCGCGGCACCTTTTGCCATTGTCGGCTCCATTGGCGTGATCGCACAGCTACCCAACTTTAATCGCTTACTGGATAAACATGGCGTGGACTTTGAACTCATGAAAGCAGGTGAATTGAAACGCACCGTCACCATGTTTGGCAAAAACACCGACGAAGACCGCGCACACTTTAACGAGCAACTAGAAGATACACACGATTTATTTAAAGACTTTGTAAAAGAAAACAGACCCGTTTTGGAAATGGACAAAGTAGCGACTGGCGAACATTGGTTAGCGACGCGTGGAATCGAATTAAAACTGGTTGATGAATTACTAACTAGTGACGATTATTTACTACAAGCAAGCAATGACGCAGATATATATGAAATCTCCTACACCGTTCCAAAAACCATTAGCGAAAGACTTGCAACATCGATACACATGACCGCAGATAAATTATTTTTTTCTTGGTGGCAGAAAGAACAAGATTCAAAATTATTCAGTTAAATGTAAGTCCAGATTTAAATATGCACGCACGACTCACTGCAGAAGCTGCTATGAAGAAAACCATAAAAGAGATGGCGACAATACATCTTTATTTTTCTATAAAAAATCTGAAGAATATTGGAGATTAGACCTCTCTGAGTGCAACCACGATGCAGAACTATTCACACAGCATAACGGAGAGATTGAATTTATTTTTGAAGGTGTTAACAAAAATAATCCCAGATCAAATGCGCTAATTGAATATAAAGATGGCGAATTCACTGTCTCGTATATTGATAAAATGCGTGAGCACAAGGATGATGTGCATGGATGCACAAGTGTCGCGTGAGACAGGATGTCGGGAGCGACCGTACGCATATATGAAACATCATAGATGATGTATCAGATTTAAATATTATTTTGCTGGAATGTCCGCTTTGGGTCAAAAGCGGACATTCAGGATAACCTTAAATATCCATGAAAATTATAATTAAATATCTAGCTAAGCCTCAGCATAAATATGCATTGGAAAAAGCTCTTCGGTCAATTATTGGCATCACTAGAAAAGCACATGGTTGTGTTCAATGTGACCTTCACCCTTCACTTGATAATCGTCTTGTATTTTTTTTCGACCAACTCTGGGAAAGTGAGGATAGTTGGAAGCAATATTTAGAAAGAAAACATATGCAGGAATTTACCAATCAGACGGAAGCAATGATTGATACCATTGATACATGTGTCTCAGAGTATTGAATAACGTAATGTCCGCTAACGACCCAAAGCGGACATAAGATAATTGAAGCTGACTTATGGAATTCAATGAAAAAATGGAAACAACTATCGCAACGCGTGAATTATTATTTAAGAAAGATGATGGAACCGAAGAAGTAGTATCAGTTTCAATTGATAAACCAGCTAAGACAAATAATGATGAAGAATGGTGCTGTACTTATGAAATTGTTTCAAGTAATCATAAAAGAACTCACCAAACTTTGGTATAGATTCTGTGCAAGCATTATTTCTAGCAAATAAGATGATTAGCGACGAGCTCGATCACTGGGAAAGAGAATACAGTGGGAAATTCTATTTTCTAGGAGAGATAGGCGCGTGCTTCGAGACTTAATGTCCGCTAATGACCGAAAGCGGACATTACAATAAGAAAAGATTTAATCTGAACGCACCGGCAGAAAATTGCTCCTCGGTAACTGCTCTTGCGTTACTCTACCTCCTGCATCCATGCAGTCGTACATTTTCTGCACTTCCTACATCCATGTAATGTAGGTCGTCCAAGAAGCGACTCTTACTCGTACTTCCTTGTACTCGCTGTAACGGTAGCCGGGATTATCAACACTTGCCCTACTCGCAGAACATCTGAACGTAAGCCATTTACTTTGCGCAAATCTACCAAGCTCACATGGTAACGAATGGCTATACCCGACAAGGTATCTCCACGCTTAATCGTGTATTTAGTTTGAGAACTAGAGTTTTGAACGTTCGCCAAAATAGCATTTGGTGGCGCATGATCTTTTGTATAACGACGCAAGCCTTTAAGAATCGCTGTCGCTAACTTTTGTTGATGCTCTGCAGTTTTTAAACGTTTCTCTTCTTGTGGATTAGATATAAATGCTGTCTCAACCAGCACTGAAGGAATATCCGGAGATTTCAGTACAGCAAAACCTGCTTGCTCTACTTTGTCTCGCAACAAATTACCTACTTGACCAAGTTCTTTAAGAATATCCTCTGCTAAATCTATACTGGCATCGATGGTTGCAGTTTGTGATAAATCTACCAACACAGATTTCAGCACATCATCTTTATTTTCTAAACTGACGCCGCCAATTTTATCGGACTCATTTTCTCGTTTCGCCAAAATACGCGCTGCTTCACTGGTAGCACCATGTTGTGACAACACATACACCGACGAACCTTTTGCGCGACGATTCACCGCAGCATCCGCATGAATAGAAATAAAAATATCAGCATTTTGTTTACTGGCTTTTTGAATTCGGCCCCTTAATGGCACAAAGGTATCGCCGCCGCGAATTAAAAATGCGCGCATCCCAGGCTCATGATCAATAAGCTTTTTTAATCTTTTTGAAATCGCTAATACGATATCTTTTTCACGAGTACCGGCACGACCCGTAGCACCTGGGTCTTTTCCCCCGTGTCCCGCATCAATGGCAACCACAATATCTCGAAAACTTGCCGGTGCATCTTGCATCGCAATTACCGGCTCAACTCTAGGTTTTACACTCTCACTTTTTGCAGCTTTAGCATTTGTAGCCGACGCAATACCGGTTACAGAAGTTAAATCAATTACTAGGCGATAAGCTTTTCCACTTGATGGTGGTAACAAGAAACTTTTTGGGGAAACGCTTGAATTTAGATCAAATACTACACGTAATTTTTCACTAGTCTTTTGCGCATAACGCAAATCTTTAACTAAGGTGCCCCCGATGTGATTCATTTTGAGCTTGCCATTGGCATCGCACTGTTCAATATCTAGCACCACACGATCAGGGTTTTGCAGAACAAATACACTGTGCTTAACCGGTGAGGTTAAATCGAATACCACACGGGTTTCGGTTGCACGATCCGCAAATCGAACATCGCTAATCTTGGCAATATTAGTTGCCGAGAAAGCCGCAAAACTCAGAAGCAATAAAAGAAATAATGAAAAATAGGCTGTAAGCTTTAGCTGATTCACACCAGAGCTAGCTGATTGAGGTGGTTTTGTAGCCAATGATGAATGCTGTTGCACGAGAAGCTGTAGTCCTTACAACAAGAAACAGAAATGAAAGTGTGACAAATCTAGAAAAAATTGCAAGCAATAACTCTAGTAAAACTAATGACCTATGTCTATTTATTAGAGCCTAATCTCATAATTCATCAATAATTATCTGACCTTTGGTTGAATTTGCTTGGCAATCCACAACACGTGCCTCTCCCTGATATTCAAGGCTTATCACAATATCTGCTATAGGCAGTGATGAACCGCCTCTTTCTGGCCATTCGATTAAACATATTACATCCAACTCACCTACAAGCTCTCGTATACCAATGTACTCGAGCTCAAGCGGATCTTTTAAGCGATATAAATCAAAATGGTATAAATGAGCGAGTACTAAATCGTAGGTTTCAACAAGTGTGAAGGTGGGACTTTTTACGTTTCCACTATGCCCAAGTTTGTTAATAAAGCCACGTGCAAACGTCGTTTTGCCACTACCCAAATCACCCTGCAAATGAATAATTAGTGGCGGTTGACATAGTTCTGCAAGCTTTGCAGCAAACTCTAAGGTGGCGGCTTCGCCAACAAGATTTTTCATCAGAAAATATTAAGAATTCACTAGTTGTCTTAGTGGAGCAAATAGATCACTGGCTAACATACCTCGCATACCACCCTCTGCTGCCACATCTGCACTTTGCGCATGCAGTTGCACTCCAAAACGCGCTGCATCGTAGGCATTCAACCCTTGTGCAATGAGTCCTGCAATAATTCCAGTTAACACATCTCCCGTTCCCCCCGTTGCCATACCAGGATTACCCGCAGTACAGATCGAAATTTCATTACCGTTTGCAATCAAGGTTCCACTACCTTTTAAGACCGCTACCCCATCATATTGTTTTTGCAAAGCTTGCACCGATTGCAAACGATTTTTTTGAACTTCACCCGCAGCGCTTTTTAATAAACGCGTGGCTTCACCAGGGTGTGGCGTGAGTACCCAAGATTTTTTTTGTGTAGGCTCACCCGCGAGAAGATTAAGTGCATCGGCATCCACAACCATAGGAATATCAAAATCCAGTATGCGTGAAAATAAATTTTTAGCCCAAGCGTCTTGCCCTAACCCTGGGCCTATCGCCACAACAGTGGCCTGACTTAACAGAGGGTTAAATTCTTTTACTGAGCTCACTCCATGCACCATAATTTCTCTGCAAGATTGCAATGCTGCTGTGGCGTGCTGAGGCAACGTTGCGACAGAAACTAAACCACTACCGGTTCTTGCCGCGGCTTCAGCAGCCAACATCACCGAACCTGCCATTCCAGTATTCCCACCAATGATCAACACATGACCATAATCACCTTTATGTGAATCGGCATCACGTTTTCCAAGCAGAACTTGCAAATCACTTAATTGAATTGACTGACAGGTAGATGACATAGATTGATAAACTTCTTTTGGAATTTGTAAATTATCAAAAATGATTTTACCTGAATATTCTCGCCCTGCTGCAGTTAATAAACCAAGCTTCATTCCCACAAAAGTAACCGTAGTATCCGCTTGTATAGATGCACCGAGCGAGCATCCATTATCGGCATTCAAACCTGAAGGTACATCAACGCTAAGAATGGGCGCAGAAAGTTGGTTGGCTAATTCTATGGCCGTTGCATAATCCCCTTTTACTGTTCGAGTTAATCCCGTCCCTAGCAAAGCATCAACAATTACGTCACAGCTGGTAAATTCTTTATCATCAAAAGCCACACAGAGCCCGCCACCATCTATGAACATATCCTGGGCTTTTTTGGCATCGCCTTGTAATGCCTCATGGTTTCCCACTTGAATTACCTTAGTCTTTATATTTGCAGCCAATGCAAGACTCGCGATCACATAACCGTCACCACCATTATTGCCAGTACCCACCAACACAATGATATGGTTCGCATTCGGCCATGCTTGTTGAATTTCGTTAAATGCAGCCTCAGCGGCCCGTTGCATTAAGGTAAAACCAGGTATATTTAATTCCTCTATAGCAATACGATCCAGTTCTCGTACCTGATTCGTTAAATAGATTTGATCTGCTAAATCATTCTGTTTTCTCATTTTCAACATCAAGTAATTATACGTAAGTAATGAATGACGCCACTACAGATTTCTCACAACTCGCCCAAGACATAAGAGCTTGGAGCAAAGAGCTTGGATTTGATGAAATCGGCATTACCAATACCGAGCTAAGTGAACATGAAACACATTTAATGAACTGGTTAGCTGCTGGCTATCACGGTGAAATGCATTACATGGATCAGCATGGCACGAAACGTTCACGCCCCGAAACACTCATCCCTGGAACTATCCGTATTATTTCTACGCGCATCAACTACCAAACACCTGATGCCATAGATGAGGAGGATGTACTAAGCAATCATGAACAAGCTTATATTTCTCGCTATGCACTCGGTCGCGATTATCACAAAGTAATACGCAAACGTTTACAAAAACTCGCCGATAAAATTGCCAAAGAAGTTGGCCCATTTGGATACCGCGCATTTGTGGACAGCGCACCGGTTCTAGAAAAAGCATTAGCCGAAAAAGCAGGGCTCGGCTGGATTGGAAAACACACTAATTTAATTAATCGTGAATGTGGTTCGTGGTTTTTCTTAGGTGAACTGTATACCGACCTCCCCTTACCTACAGATTCACCCGTTGAAAATCATTGCGGCACCTGTAGAAAATGCATAGAGGTTTGCCCCACACAAGCCATTATTGCACCTTATAAGTTAGATGCACGTCGCTGCATTTCTTATCACACCA
The DNA here is from genome assembly GCA_964468615.1 of uncultured Thiotrichales bacterium. Taxonomy (GTDB): domain Bacteria; phylum Pseudomonadota; class Gammaproteobacteria; order UBA4575; family UBA4575; genus JABDMD01. The sequence continues at coordinate 9,600 of CAYXVH010000045.1, forward strand.
TTGAACTAAGAGAGTCGATTCCCATTGAGTTTAGAAAAGCCATGGGTAACCGCATTTATGGCTGTGATGATTGCCAATTATATTGCCCTTGGAATCGCTTTGAACAAAAAAGCGAGTTGGCAGACTTTGCCGTGCGAAATAATTTAGATGCACCAGAACTTATAAGTTTGTTTAGCTGGAGCGAAGAAGATTTTTTAAAGAATACTGAAGGATCCGCAATTCGACGTATTGGTTACGAATGCTGGTTAAGAAATATAGCCGTCGCACTAGGTAATGCCCCCAGCACCTCTAAAATTATTAATGCTTTACAAGAAAAACAGAGCCATCCTAGTGAATTAGTGCGCGAACATGTTGCATGGGCGCTAGAACAACATCACACAAATTAACTATTTATTCTTTTTATAAAAATCAATCAACCCAATGGTTGATGAGTCTTCATCATTCACAGAACTAGTATTTGTGATTTTATCTAGCAAGTTATTTGCCAGGCGTTTCCCCAACTCAACGCCCATCTGATCAAATGAATTAATATTCAGCAGAACACCATGCACAAATGTTTTGTGTTCATACATTGCAATCAACATGCCGAGAGAATATGGGTTTAATTCGTTTAAAAATATTGTGTTGCTAATTCGATTACCAGAAAAGACTTTATGCTCGGCATACTCATCACCACCTACCTCTGCAAGAGTCTGCCCCATCATCAATGCTTGAGTTTGACCAATCATATTGGCTAACAGCATATCGTGCTGCGCTTGGTTATCATGCGCAGGCTTTGCCACGCCAATAAAATCGCAACTTATATTATGTGTTCCCTGATGCAATAACTGGAAAAAACTGTGTTGCGCATTAGTACCTACATCTCCAAACACAACTGGCGAACTAGGAACATCTAACATATTACCTTCTCGATCCACAGACTTGCCGTTACTTTCCATTACCAACTGCTGCAAATAAGCAGACAGTAAGGTAAGTCGAACGTCATAAGGTAAAATGGCATGCGCACTAGCACCTAAAAAATGTTGATTCCAAACATCCAGCAGCGCCATTAAAGCAGGAATGTTTTTATTCGTAGGCGCTTTAATGAAGTGCTCATCCATTGCTTGCGCGCCCCTCAATAAATTTTTAAATGCATCCACCCCTAAGGATAACGCTATTGATAACCCCACTGCAGACCACAATGAATACCTGCCGCCTATTTCATCCCACATTGGGAAAATATTTTCTTCCGCTATACCAAATTTTCGTGCTTTTTCAACATTAGCCGTCACTGCAACAAAATGATCTTCGTTTTTTAGGCTCTCACTTTTTAAAATCCAATTTCTTGCAAGTCTTGCATTGGCAAGTGTTTCTTGCGTGGTAAAGCTTTTAGAGGCCACAATAAAAAGCGTGTTACCAGGATTAAGTTTGCTCAATACACGGTTAATCTCTTCAGCATCTACATTCGCTACAAAATGAACATTTAAATTAGGCTTAGACATCTGCCGCAACGCATCGCAAACAAACAATGGCCCGAGATGAGAACCCCCGATACCAATATTCACAATATCTGTAATATTTGACCGCTCAACTTTCTCAGCAAATGCTTCTATTAGCAGTAACACTGCAAGTTGTTTTTTAGTTAATGCAGAATCTTTATTCTCTAAGTTACGTAACGCCGTGTGCTGCACTGCACGATTTTCTGTGGAGTTTATTTTTTCCCCAGAAAACATTTTATTTCGCCATGCTGGCACCGCACATTCATCAAAAAGTGCAACAAGCTTTTCAACTGTAGTTGCATTAATGCGATTTTTTGAATAATCAAACAGCAGTCCATCAAACTGCACAGAAAAAGTAGAGAAACGACCTGCGTCTTGGGCAAACATTTCTCGCAAGGTGTGAGATTTTATTTCTTCAAAGTGTGAGGCAAGGGCTTGGTAAGAAGATAATTTTGTTAATGAGTCACACATAGTGATTTTAGTATCGCACAAAAAATAAAGGCGCTATTTAAAGCGCCTTTATTTGAAATTATTTTAAGCGTTAAGAATCGTCACTTGATACACGCTTAAATTGTATAAGTTGTGTAAGTTTTACACCAAATACATCTAACTGTGCCCACACCGCAAGAATAAACGTTAACACTACACAAATTACTACTAACACCCACATATCTGACTCCTTAAACTAATAAGTATACTTTAGCAAAGTATACTGATTTAGCGCATTTGTAACAGCATGTTGTCGATTAAACGCGCCTCCCCTAACCATGCTGCCACTAAAACTACAATAAATTCAGTACTATAGCTCGCCGGGCCAAGATCTTTAGCATCTCGAATGGCAACGTAATCAGGTCGAAATCCAGTCTGCGAAAGGCGATCCATTGCCTGTTTTTCAATAGCCGCAATATCTTTAGATCCTGATTCAATTTGGTTTTTTACATCTAACAAAGTCGCAAATATATGTTTGGCTTTTGCCCTTTCTTCAGCATTGAGATAAGAATTACGAGAGCTATACGCAAGCCCATCCTCTTCACGTTGAGTAGGAACTTGTTCAATCTCAATTGGAAAACCCATATCTTGAACTAAATGTTTAATGATAATGAGTTGCTGATAATCTTTTTCACCAAACACCGCGGCATCAGGGCGGATAATGTGAAATAACCTAGCAACCACTTCGACAATGCCATCAAAAAATCCTGGTCGATATTCGCCACATAACTGCTCATTAAGCGAATGTTTGGGTATATCTTGTTGAGGTTGATGTTCTTCTGCATACACCTCCTCATGCTCAGGCATAAATACAAGATCTACGTTTTCATCTTGCAAAGCCGCAAGATCTTGCTCAGGTGTTCGCGGATAACTCTTTAAATCTTCGCTACGATCAAACTGCAATGCATTAACAAAAATACTACATACCACTTTGTCTCCACAGTGATGCGCATGCTTCATTAACTTTAAATGCCCAGCATGCAGATTCCCCATAGTAGGCACTAAAACAATTTTATTACCCTGGCTCTTCCACATGTTAATTTGCTGACGTAATTCAGCAACGGTGGTTACAGTTTGCATACAGAAAATTGAAAGAAATGAAATTTAATTAAGCAGGAAACTTAAGGTTTTTCACGTCTTGCACGTAATTTGTGATAGCGGTTTGAATATCATCCGCCTCTGCAAGAAAGTTTCTTGCAAATTTTGGAGTCACTCCATGAGTAATGCCGATAACATCATGCAATACCAGTATCTGGCCATCACATTGCAAACCCGCACCAATACCTATTACTGGAATGGAAGACTGCTGAGTAATTTTTTGCGCTAAGGCATCAGGCACACATTCTAATAACAACATATCTGCGCCGGCTGCCTGTAAACTCTGCGCGCTTTGAAACAGTTCATTAGCGCTAGCTTCATCTTTACCTTGCATGGCATATCCACCCAACTTATGAATATATTGCGGCCGTAACCCTAAGTGCGCACAGATTGGAATTCCACATTCACTAAGCTCCTGCACAATACTAACTTGACGGCTGGAAGCTTCGAGCTTCACCATTTGCGCACCACCTAACTGAATTAAGTCAGTAGCATTCGCTAAGGCTTGCTCCACATTGGTGTAAGACATGAATGGCATATCTGCAATCAAGAAAGCTTGCTTGGTAGCGCTACTTACACATTGACTATGATAAATCATATCTTCCATAGTCACGGACACAGTACTGTCTTTCCCTTGAACCACCATACCAAGTGAATCACCAACTAAAATTATATCCATCCCCACTTGATCAAGTATTGCAGCAAAACTTGCATCATAAGCAGTTAAACAGGCAATTTTCTCTCCGCTAGCCTTCATAGCATGCAAGCGTGTTAGAGTTATGTTTTTATGTGGTTTATGGATACTCATGTTTAACTTACAAATGGTAGCGGATTGAAGTAACGCTTACCCGCTTCAGTATTTAAAATTTCGCCTAACAACTGTTCGTAATCTTGATCGTTGTTAATAAAATCGATATCACTTGCATTAACAATTAAACACGGTGCGCCATCATAATCGTAAAAGAATTTTGCATAAGCCTCATTCAACTGCTCAAGATAAGCTGTTTCAACCAAACGCTCATAACCGCGTCCGCGTTTACGTATACGCTGCAACAAAATCTCTACTGGAGCTTGCAAGTACACTACCAAATCAGGCTTTGGAGCATCAATAGTTAAGTGCGAATAAATTTGCTCATACAATTCATACTCACTTGCGTTCAATGTTACTTGTGCAAATAAACGATCTTTTTCAATTAGGAAATCTGCAACTCTTACCGGTGAAAAAATATCGGCTTGCTTAAATTCTTGAAGCTGCTTGGTACGCTTCAATAAAAAATACAATTGGGTTGAAAGTGCAGCCTCACGCGGGTTTTGATAAAAACGCTCCAAAAACGGATTATCATCTACATGCTCCAGCAACAAAGTAGAACCAAACTCATCAGATAGGCGCTGCGCCAGGCTGGTTTTACCTACACCAATAGGCCCCTCTACAACAATATACTTAAGATTATGCTTGTTCATTATGGTTATTTATTCTTGATAGCTCATAGGGCGGCAACTGCGCAATCAAATCCTTAACCGCTCCCTTACCTGGAATAATGAGGTCCGCTTGCAACTCTTGTAAAGGAATTAGTACAAATTCTCGCTTCGCCACACCGTAATGTGGGATTTGCAGAGTTTTTGTATCCATTTGCAGATCACCAAATAGAATAATATCTAAATCCAAGGTCCTTGGCCCCCAGCGTTGATCTTTTCTTTGTCTTTGGTGTGCTTGCTCTATGCCCTGCAATTCCGTTAATAAACTTTCTGGCGATAAGCTAGTCGAGATCTTCGCTACTGCATTTACATAGTCAGGCTGATCTGACGGCCCCATCGGCCTACTCACATACACACCAGAAGCCTTCATCAAATGAGTATCAGGTATAGAATTTAGCTCCTGCAATGCACTGGTAACTTGTTGTTGAGGGTCTGATAAATTACTACCCAAACCTATATAGGCATCTACCTTTTGCATCACACTATTTTGATCGTGGTGTTTAAAAGTTATCTATAGCTTAGTGATAGGTTTTCTTTTTAGCATGGCCAGATTTCGCATTTGACCCAGACTGATTAGATTTTTTTTGCGGCGCATGCATCATTTTCTTGCGTGTAGCGTCATCGACATCTTGAAATACTGTCCACCATTCACACAGCTCCTCTACTGGCTCACCTGCACTTGCTCGCAAACATAGGAAATCATATGCAGCGCGAAATCGATCATGCTCGTAAAGTTTATATACCTGTTTGCCGCGACGACGATAAAAACGATGTTGCAAATTCCAAATATCGCGCATCGAATATGAGAAGCGCTTAGGAATGGAGGTATACGGAAGCTGTGAAAGAATGGTGTCTTTCACTGACGCATCATGAGCCACCTGCGGAGAGAGTCCATCCAGCTCGAGCTGTTTACTCAACTTGCACATAGGGCCCCATAAAAACACTGCATATAAAAATGCAGGTGTAACCGATTTTCCCGAACGTATACGATCATCGGTATTTTCTAACGCTATATTGACTAAATTAGTAAACGAATTAGCACCTTGATCTAACACTTGCTCCGTTAACGGGAACATATGACGAAATAAATCGAAGTCACGCAATCCTTGATAGGTTTGCAGTGCGAAGCCACCATGAAACAGTTTAATCATCTCATCAAACAAACGCGCAGAGGGCACTTCAGACAACAAACAGCCTAAGCGATAAATTGCATCTTTAGCGCTTTCTTCAATTTCAAAGTTTAATTTTGTAGCTAATCTAACCGCACGTAACATACGCACCGGGTCCTCGCGAAAACGCAAATCAGGATCCCCGATAACTCGCAACACTTTTGCATCGACATCCTGCAGACCATTTACTAAATCAAGGATTTGATCTTTCTCAGAATCATAGAACAATGCGTTAACCGTGAAGTCACGTCGAAACGCATCTTCCTCGATACTACCAAAAGTATTGTCCGCAATAATGCGTCCTTGCGTATTCACACTGGCAGTATTGGCTGCACGAAAAGTGGCTACTTCTGTATAACCTCCCTCGAAGTAAACATGCACGATACGAAATCGACGCCCGATAATTCGACTGTGCTCAAATAACTCGCGTACGTTTTCCGGGGTAGCATCCGTGGCAATATCAAAGTCTTTGGGATGGAAATTTAGCAACAAATCACGAACACCGCCGCCCACGATATAGGCCTTAAATCCGGCCGCATGCAGTTGGGAAATCACATCCAATGCACCCTCGCAGATCAAGCTTGAATCGATCAAATGCTCGCTCAACCTATTTTCCGAGATTTTATTATGGTCTTGATCTATATCCTTCATGCACTATTTGGTCTTTCTGCTGGAATAAAATTATGAGTAATATCTTTGACTTATCATAGCATTTTTAACCATTACCTTTATTCAAAAGCAAATTAATATGAGGGGTAGCTGTTCACTTTCTAGGCTCTCTAAGTACGATTTTTGTCAAAAAAAACACACTATTTAATGACAATTACACATAATAAATTTACCTCAACGTTATACCAACTTAACACTCAACATGTTAAAATTCCGACCTAGAATTTCAACATCTAGTCTTTGAGGTACGTCGATGACACAACTTGTAGATAGCGCTAGTCTTCCCAGTTTTGACAAACAAAGGATTTCTCCCGTAATTTTACTCGCAACTTGGCTGTTTTTTGGCCTTGCCACCTACGGCTATGCGATGTTCAAAATATGGGCGCCACAACTAACTCAATCTTTACTAATTATTACATGACCACCGTCTAGGTGTGTTACCTCAACTAAACACACGCATGAAAATTTGTTCGTGTGAGCTAATGATTTAGGCTTCAACTAAAATAATATGGACTTTGAACACATCAATGAACGAAGGGCACTAGATGATCGTCGCAGATCGGATAATTCCCCACCCTTTCCGTTTTTTGATAGCGAACAAACCTTGGTTCGTGAAAACAGGCGCAAGATGCCTGACAGAAGAATTAATAATATCCAAATAGACCGTAATGAAGAATCCACAAAAGAAGCGACTGAAGAATCCACAAAAGAAGCGACCAGATTATTTCTTTGGCATAAAGAAGAAGTCTGTGAATTGTTTCCTGGCACAGATGAAATCATTGTGGGCCGTGCACAAACCTGTGAACTGATTTTTCAGAATAAGTACTCTTCTCGCCACCACGCAAGATTTAAATTTGAAAATGGTGATTTCACCATTACCGACCACAGCACCAACGGCACTTATATTAAAAACGATGAAGGCGAGATGTTTTTAATGGGCGAGCAAATGGAATTGCACGGTAGCGGTATTGTAAGTTTAGGCACCCCAATTGAATACGTAGAAAAAGACGTTATTCACTACTTCTGCCCATAGACTATCTCAAGCACTCTAGACACGTAAAATCTTCTACTACTGAGTCTTGTCAATTTCCCATCTGCGGCTTGCTGCGCAGCAAAATAGCCAAAGTTAAGCTATTTCTCACTTCATTAATCGGTCGATTTCTACCATCGGGCTGGAGAATAGTATTAAGGTATTCAAAGTGTTAGCTATTTCCGCATACTTTGAGGTTCATTCGTATATCCTCCTTTTTTTATGAAAGAACGCAGAAAACAAGAACGCCGTCGTTGGGGCAGAAAAGTCACTTATCCATTCATTGATAGTGAAGGCGTATTAGTTACCAAAAACCGTCGCAGAAAGATTGATCGTAGAGACGATCTCCCCGAGGAAGATGAAGCAGCACAGGAAGAAGCACCCCAAGCTGCAGTAGCTGCCGAGTCTAAACAAGAAAATAAAAATACTTCGATAGACATCAGCGAATCAAAAGTAATGGAATTGGAAGAAGCATTACAGGACGAAGAAAAGCCTAAATCAGGCATTATGGCATCCATCAAAGATTTAGAAGACGAAATCTTAGATGCAACAAATATAGAGGCTATCTCTGAAAATAAATTTGATGCTGCAAGCAATAAAGATGCACCTGCTAAAGAACAAACGGCAAAACCTAAAAAAGCAGAAAAACCTGCCGAGCTCCCTGAAATTGATCTTTCCGTTAATGGAAAATCAAATGGCAAAGAAAAAGGCGCAACCATTGAGCTTTTTATAAAAGGCAAAAAACATGTGTTAACTACAGATAAAGACACCTGCCAAGTAGGGCGTGATCCAAGTTGCGACATCATCATACAAAACAAATTCGTTTCCCGAGCACATGCAAAAATAATTCTCAAAGATGGCAAAATCTTTGTTGAAGATAACAGCTTCAATGGCACCTATATTGAATTTAATAACGGCCAAAAAATCCACGTTTCAAAAGACGAACAAACCCTTGTTACCAGTGGTTTAATGAGCATGGGTAAGCCTGTAGACGACAAATCAAAATCTGTCATTGAATTCAAGATCAGCGAATAAATTTCTCTTTCGCAAAATAACCTAGTTACCTAAATTATGGGTAGTCTAAGCTATCCTTAGATATACATAAATTTACACAAACTCAATGTTTCCCACTTACTTTGCGTATTTCACGCCGTTGGTGCTTATCGGGTTTACCTAGTGATTTCGGCATATTGGCATTTAATAACTTCCGTTGCTCAGCCCTAAGCTCTCGTTCTTGTATGCTTTTAGTTGTTTCTTCATAAAGCATCTGCGCCGCTTTGGCCGGGCCACGTTTATCACTTAGCGCCACTACATTTACAACTGAGTGAATTTGTCCACGTGTAATTTCAAGCAGGTCTCCCGCTTGGACAGGCCGTGATGATTTCACGCGCTGGCCATTTACATGCACCTTGCCGCCATTAACCGCATCCGCCGCAACAGCACGGGTTTTGAAGAATCGAGCTGCCCATAACCATTTATCTACACGAATTTTTTGTGGGATTTTCGTATCTTCTGGCATAGGTTTATTCTAACCTCATAAGTATAATCCAGCACTTTAAATAGCTAACACCCTTACCATGAAATTAGAACTGATCAGTTTTAACGTTTGTCCTTTTGTGCAACGCAGCGTGATTACACTTAATCACAAGAATTGTGACTACGACATCACCTTTATTGATTTAAGTAATCCACCTGATTGGTTTGATGAAATTTCTCCATTGGGGAAAGTTCCTGTATTAAAAGTAGATGATAAAGAAGTGTTGTTTGAGTCAGCAGTCATAAACGAGTTTATTGACGATATTACCCCAGGAACATTAAAGCCCTCTGATCCACTTACCTTAGCGAAAAACCGTGCCTGGATTGAATACGGTGGCACTTGTTTAGCTGATTTGTACATGATTGCAAACCATAACAACGAACCTGATATGAAAAACCAGATGACTGAATGTGTTGAACGCTTACAACGTGTTGAAGATATATTAAGTGATTCTACATTTTTTAATGGCGAGGAAATTTCTCTAATCGATGCAGCCTATGCACCACTCCTCATTCGCTTAGACTTTATGAATGAAAAATTGAACTTATTAGACTGGAATAAGTTTCCTAAACTTAACGCTTGGAAGAAAAACTTATTAGATTTAGATTCTGTACAGAAATCTATAATCGATAATTTTGATTTGCATTACACGAATAAGATCAAAGGCCAAAATGGTCATCTTGCGAGTATTTTATAAATGCGCTAGACCCAATAAACGATATGTTCCGCAACTTCCATAACTTCCATTTCACTGACTACACGATTTTTCACTGACTTCTTTTTTTCGTGCACGGTATTGCGGTCACCGGAAATCAAATAATGCCACTTAGGTAATTTTTTCCCCTCATGCAATAAGCGATACGAACAAGATTTGGGCAGCCATTTAAATCCTTCGACATCATCCACTTCAAGTTGCAGACAATCATCAACCAGTTTTCTACGATTCGCATAATCTTTACATTGACAAGTGCTTGCATCTAACAAGTGACAAGCCACATCGGTATAAAACAGTTCTTTAGTTTCTGCGTCCTCTAATTTAATTAGGCAACACTTTCCACAGCCATCGCATAGAGATTCCCATTCTTTTTGGGACATCTCTGCAAGTGTTTTGGTTTTCCAGAATGGTTTTTCTGATTTTTCTTTATTTAGCGATTTCATTAATCATCTGATTCAGACGGTTGACGAAGGTAGCCGGATCTTCAAGTTGTCCGCCTTCTGCAAGAATCGCTTGATCAAACAAAATACGTGCCCAATCTTCAAAACGATCTTCGGCTTGTTCATTTTCCATGCGTTTCACTAAAGCATGCATAGGATTTATTTCTAATATCGGCTTGCTGGTAGGCATATCATGACCTGCTTGTTTCATGAGATTTTGCATATACAAAGCCATATCATGCTCACTCAGCACAATACATGCTGGCGAACTAGTAAGTCGATGCGAGACTCGCACATCTTCTACTTTTTCTTCTAACACTTTCTTGATGCGTTCAATTAATCCTTCTGCATCTTTTTCAGCTTTCTCGCGTTCTTTTTTGTCTTCTTCGCTAGCCATTTTATCAAGATCAAGCTCACCTTTTGCTACTGAAGAAAATGACTTCTCTTGATACTCATTTAGATGACTCATCAACCATTCATCCACACGATCAGAAAGCAACAATACTTCTATACCTTTTTCTTTGAAGATCTCTAGATGCGGGCTATTTTTAGCCGCAGCATAATTATCTGCAGTGATAAAGTAGATTTTCTCTTGCTCAGGCTTCATACGTGCAATGTAATCATCCAATGAAACCGTTTGCGCATCACTATCTTGATGCGTTGATGCAAACCTTAGTAACTTGGCAATTTTTTCTTTGTTAGCAAAATCTTCGCCCGGGCCTTCTTTTAGAACCTTGCCGAATACATTCCAAAACTCTTGATACTTATCAGACTCATTTTTAGCTAAAGTTTCTAACAAGCCGAGAACCTTTTTAACTGAACCTGAACGGATATTGTCGATGACTTTATTGCTTTGCAGAATTTCACGCGAAATATTCAGCGGCAGATCATTTGAATCAATTACCCCACGCACGAAACGCATGTAACGTGGCAATAGTTTATCCGCATCATCCATAATGAAAACACGTTGCACATAGAGTTTCACACCATGCTTTGTATTTGGCTCAAACAAGTCAAACGGTGCTTGCGAAGGAATGTACAACAAGGAAATGTATTCCGTTTTCCCCTCTACACGACTATGGGTCCACAACAATGGATCAGCAAAATCATGCCCTACATGTTTATAAAACTCTTTGTATTCTTCTTCTGTGATTTCACTCTTAGGACGCACCCATAAAGCAGAAGCTTTATTTACCGTTTCCCAATTTTCAGTAATCTCTCCTTTATCATCTTCCTCGAGCATCTCAATAGGCAAAGGCACATGATCTGAATAGGTACCAATAATTGATTTTAGACGCCAACTACTTAAAAACTCATCTTCATCTTTCTTAAGATGCAAAATAACTTCAGTTCCACGCTGTTCTTTATCGGTCTCTTCTAATGTATACGAACCGGTACCTTCAGATTCCCACTGAACTGTTTGATTTTTTTCAAGTCCAGCACGCCTAGTAATCAAGGTAACTTTATCGGCAACGATAAATGCAGAGTAAAAGCCCACTCCAAATTGGCCGATAAGATGTGAATCTTTACTTTGATCCCCCGTAAGTTTATCTAAAAACTCTTTGGTACCTGATTTGGCAATCGTGCCAACATTGCTGACAACCTCATCACGACTCATACCAATACCGTTATCTCGTATCGTTACTGTCCGACTTTCCTTATCGTATTCGACTTGAATCTTTAACTCTGCATCATCACTTAATAAGGAATCATCAGAGATCGCCTCAAAACGTAACTTGTCACATGCATCCGATGCATTGGATATTAATTCACGTAAAAATATTTCTTTATTAGAATAAAGTGAGTGAATCATTAAGTGCAAAAGTTGTGAAACTTCTGTTTCAAACTGTAATGTTTCTTTCTTGTTCTCGTCTTTGGTCTTTTTGTTTGTTTCAGTATTCATTTCTTAAATTATTAATTAAATTTTAAATATTTGTTAAAAGTATTAAGGAAGCTCTGATTTCTTTTGAGACGAGGCAAAAAATGTCGAGGATGCGGAATGTATATAAATATACATGAGCATTTCGAGATCATTTTTTAACGACGTATCAAGATAAATCAGAGTTTCCTTAGCGATTTATTTGGCCATCTACTACAAAAGATAAACTTTCGCTTGGTGCATCTGAGCCATAATCCGTCATATCTTCTAAGGTGACTTTTAAGTTAAGTTGTTTTACATCTGGATTTTTAGCCAAATGCCCAACGATGGCTTCATCGGCCTTTACACCAAAGGTTTTGAGCAAAGCTCGAATATCTTTTCTGCTGTTGTCATCCATAGTCATTCTCCTAATTATTGGGTCACTTTTTGAAAAATAAAGGCCTCTAGTAATCCTTCAAGCGTTTTTTGTGCTTGTTGAAATTTATTCGCTGGTGCCAGCATTTCTTCCAGGCTATGAATATATTTACCAACCTTCTCTGGCTTGCCACATTCTTGATAAATTGCCTGCACAAGGCTAGGTAACATCTCTAAATGAAACTGTAGTGCGAGCGTATAGTCACCATAGACAAAGCCTTGATTGGCACAAGCCTCACTGGTCATGAAATTGCTGGCTCCCTCAGGGATCTCAAAAGTATCGCCATGCCAGTGCAGCGCATCAAAACTAATCGGTAAATTTTCGACTCGCTCATCCATCAACCCTTTTGTACGTTTCACCGGAAACCAACCGATTTCTTCATTAGCATTCTTACTGACCTTAGCACCCAACACATTAGCGATAAGTTGCGCGCCCAAGCATATCCCTAACACGGGTATTTCACGTTTAATTACCGATTCAATAAATTCTTTCTCTAAAGTAAGCCATGGGTATTCATCATCATCTCCCACTCCCATTGGCCCACCCATTACAACCAGTGCATCAATATCATGTATCGATGGCAAGGATTGATCTTCATACATACAAGTGCGCGATAAGCTACAACCTCGCGCAACAAACATATTCTCCATTGAGCCTAATCCTTCAAAAGGAACATGCTTTAAATAATGTATACGCATTTATTCAACTTTATTTTTGCTCATGCTCAAGCAGCCATTGTTTTCTTTGCACTAAACTTCCGTCAGCGTCACCCATAAAACCACCTAAACCAGCAACGCTAACCACACGATGACAAGGCACTATTAACAATAATTGATTACGTCTACATGCATTACCTACTGCACGTGGACCCGATTTAATCTTTTTAGCGATCTCTCCATAGGTTTTAGTGCTGCCGAATGAAATCTTTCTGATTTGATCCCATACCCTTAACTGATAATCCGTTCCCTGTTTAAATAAAAACGGTAAATTAAATTCTTTTAGATCTCCTGAGAAATAAGCCGTAAATTGTTTTTGTATTTCCACTGCAAAAGGATCTTTTTTAGATACCGCACGCACCTGATTTGCGACTTGCTGTACCTTGACCACAAAGTCATCCTGATAATCCACTGCTATCTTGCCGATAGGTGTTTTAACAATGATTTGATCCATAGCGAATTGTACATGTTTAGCTTGGGGGTTTTACTTTGATACGGCAGAAACAGAAACGCCTCGATAAACGAGGCGCTTTAGACAGAATTTTAAATCTACAGTTAAATCTTTTCTTTAATTCTAGCTGCCTTACCAGTACGTCCACGTAAGTAGTAAAGCTTGGCACGTCTAACATCACCTTTACGCTTAACCGCTACACTTTCAATTAAAGGACTGTGGGTCTGAAATACTCGCTCAACCCCTTCACCATGCGAAAGTTTCCGTACTGTGAATGCGGAATTTATTCCACGATTGCGCTTTGCAATGACCACGCCTTCAAAAGCCTGCAAACGCTCACGATCGCCTTCTTTCACTCTTACCTGCACAACAACGGTATCACCTGAACTGAAATCTGGGATATCTTGCTTTAGCTGTTGCTGATCTATTTCTTGGATAATATTCGACATATTCTTAAGGTACTTTAGTTTTGGTGTTCTTGTATATATTCCTGTAGCAAGGCCTTTTGCTCATCGCTGAGGCCTATTTTTTCAATTAAATCAGGCCTTCTTTGAAAAGTACGACCCAATGACTGTTTTTCGCGCCATTTCTGTATGGCTTGATGGTCACCGCCCAGCAATACCTCGGGTACACTGAGATCATTGATACTTTCCGGGCGCGTATAATGCGGGCAATCGAGCAGTCCGTCAACAAAGGAATCCTGCTGTGCCGATTCTTCATGGCCCAAGACACCAGGAATATGTCGAACCAGCGCATCTATCATCATCATGGCAGGCAATTCACCTCCACTCACCACGGTTTCGCCTATTGAGATTTCCTCATCAACCTCTGCTTCCATTAAGCGCTCATCAATGCCCTCATACCGCCCTGCGAGCAAAATCAGATCACTATATACACCCAACCTCTCAATATCCGCATGATGAAAAGGTTTTCCTTGTGCGGATAGATAAATCACTCGCGGGTTTGTCGCATTTTCCTGATTGTTTTCACGGGCTTTTTGTATGGTTTTTTGCAAAGGCTCAAATTGCATCACCATGCCAGGTCCGCCCCCATAGGGACGATCATCTACACGACGATTTGGGTCGCTAGAAAAATCTCTAGGATTAAAAACCTCAAGGCTGGTTATATTATTTTCGATCGCTCTGCCTACAACGCCGAACTTTGCCAAGTTCAACACCATTTCTGGGAACAAGGTAATGACGGTAAATTTCATTATTTAGTTAATAATCTTTCTGCCAGTCAACCATGATGGTTTTCTTCTCTAAGTCTACGCGCTTAACCACCTGCTCACGAACATACGGTATTAAAATTTCTTCCTTATCTATTTCATCCTGAACGACTATTACATCGTTCGCACCAGTTTCCATCATTTTCTTAACTCGGCCAAGTTGTTCACCATCCATAGTAATCACCGTTAGGCCTTTTAACTGAAACCAGTAAAACTCATTATCATCAAGATCAGGAAGCTCGCTCTTTGCAACCCAGATTTCAGAACGAACTAATGATTCAGCTAGCGTGCGGTCATCAATGTTGTTTAATTTTGCGACGACTTTATTGCCTTGTAACTTACCTTCTTGCAATTTATATACACTAGCATTGCCGGGTTTTCGCAACTGCCACTTTGTGTAATCAAGAATTTGTTCTTTAGGACGAAAAAAGGAAAATATTTTCAGCCAACCTTTGATGCCAAAAACACCTTGGATCGTTCCGAGCTGGATATGTGTATCTTGCTGACTCAAGATGCAGCCCAGAATATGGGCAAAAGAAATTTTTTAAGGGCTAGCGCTGAACTTAATTAAGCAGCTTGCTTGAGATGATTCTTTATTAGTGAAGCCACTCGATCTGAAGGTTGAGCTCCATGACCACACCAATGCTCAAAACGCTCCATTTCAATATTCAATTTTACTTCCTGGCCTTTAGCAGTAGGATTGAAATAGCCAATTCGCTCAATGTAGCTACTATCACGGCGTTTGCGCGAATCAGTGACAACAATGTGGTAAAAAGGGCGTTTTTTAGCTCCGCCTCTGGCTAATCGAATCGTGACCATATATTTCTATTCTGAATATTTGCGTTATTGAGAGCCGGGCATTGTACGCAAATTTGGCCGAAAATAAAGCATATTGAGGGACTTCGATCCTGAGATTAAGAGATAGATAAAGGGATTTGGGCCAATCTATTCGCTTATCCGAGACCCGGCGGCATCCCTCCACCTTTCAATCCTTGCATCATGCGCTGCATGCCTCCTTTCTTGGAGAATTTCTTCATCATCTTCTTCATTTGTAAGTGCTGTTTTAGCAAACGGTTCACATCTTGCACTTGCGTACCCGACCCAGCAGCAATCCGGCGCTTACGAGTATTTTTAATCACATCTGGGAAACGACGCTCATGCGGTGTCATAGAATTTATGATGGCAATCATCTGATGTAGGGATTTGTCATCTCCCATTCCCGATGCCTTTTGAGCCATGCCTGCAGCACCTGGAATTTTATCCATAATACCTGCCATTCCGCCCATGCTCATCATCTGCTCAAGCTGATTTTTTAGATCAACCATATTGAAGCTTTTGCCTTTTTTAATTTTTGTGGCGAGCTTCTGTGCTTTTTCTTGATCAACTTTTTGTTCAACTTCTTCGACCAAACTAACCACATCACCCATACCCAAAATGCGCGAAGCAATACGGTCTGGATGGAATGGTTCTAGTGCAGTCGTTTTTTCACCTGTACCTAAAAACTTAATCGGCTTACTGGTAATGTGTCGAACCGACAAAGCAGCACCACCACGCG
>CAYXVH010000046.1:0-11390 GCA_964468615.1 uncultured Thiotrichales bacterium
CATTACTCGCGCAACAGGTGATATAATTTAGCTATGCGTAGCTTCAACACAACTGACCATTTCCTTTCACATATCGATAAAGGTTTGCGAACCTTATTAGCAAAACCTAATGTGAAAAACTCATCTTCACCTGCAGATCAAATACACAGCAAACATGAGTTAAACGAAAATGATAAAAAATTATCTGCTCGCTTAATGCGTGTGAATCATGCTGGTGAAATTGCTGCCCAAGGCCTATATCACGGGCATATGCTAATGGCTAAAGACGATAGCATTAAGCAGAAACTTAACCAGTCCGCACAAGAAGAAGAGGCACATTTAAGCTGGTGTGAAAAACGTCTTGATGAGCTGCAAGATCGCCCCAGCGTGTTCACGCCAGTTTGGTATCTAGGCTCTTATGCAATGGGGGCAGCAGTGGGTGCGCTTGGAGATAAATGGTCTCTAGGCTTTGTATCAGAAACTGAAAAACAAGTAGTTAAACATTTAGACAAACATCTATCACGCTTGCCCGAGGACGATATTAAGAGCCGTGAAATTTTATTAAAGATGCGTGAGGAAGAAGCGATGCATGATAAAAATGCGCAAGCTGCTGGAGCCTATGACTTACCGCAACCTGCTAAAACTTTGATGACAGTAGTGTCGAAAATTATGACAAAAACTTCTTACTGGGTATAACTTAGTATTTAATCTAAGCACCAAATTCAAAGAAGCTCTGATTTATTTTGAGACGAGGCAAAAAATGTCGAAATGAGCGATGTGTATGGGCATATACATGAGCGATATTGAGATTGTTTTTTAACGAAGTATCGGAAAAAATCAGAGCTTCATTAATCTAATGAATTGATTCCGTAGAAGATCTCACTCATCTCTTTCTTCAACTTCTCTTCAATTCTTTCCTGTTCCACACTATCCAGCGCCTCCATTCCTTTACCGAATAAATAGCTATCGAGATTAAATTCATTCACCATCATCTTGGTATGAAAAATATTCTCTTGATCAACATTCATATCAATCATTTGATATTGGTTTTTAGTTTTTTCTGACAAAAAGTCTTGAATCGATGTAATTTCATGATCGATGTAGTGCTTTAAACCATCTAAATCTCTGGTAAATCCACGCACTCGATAATCCAAGATGACAATATCCTCGTTAAAACTATCGATAAGGTAATTTAACGCCTTAAGAGGTGACACTCTCCCACAAGTTGAAACATCTATATCAACGCGGAAAGTGCTAATTCCATTATCTGGGTGATACTCTGGGTAAGTATGTGCCGTTACATGACTCTTATCCAAATGCCCAACAACAGATTGCTTAGATTTATTTTTAACTTCTTCAAATGGCGTGTCTTCTTTAGAAAAAATCGCTTCTGCTAGATCGTGCTCTTCGGATATCATGCACGTTACACTTGCACCTCGCGGCTCATAGTCATAGACAGACATATTGAGAATACTCGCACCAATTTTCTTGGCAACTTCGGTCAATACAACCTCTAAGCGGGCAGCATTATATTCTTCGTCAACATACTCTAAATATTCTTGCTGATGCTCGGGAGTCCGCGCATAACAAATATCATAAAAATTAAAACTTAACGTTTTAGTTAGATTATTAAATCCATGTAATTGGATTTTTTTCTCACCCAGTTCCATTTAGTATGTTCCATACTGAATTCTAATTACCATTTCATTTCAGCCTGCACCTATTTCATAATCAAACGTTATGACTACATTAGGTCGCATCATTTTTACTACCGAACAGTATTTATCGACCGACAACTCTACGGCTCGTTTTACATGTTTTTCATTTAACGCATCTCCAGCGATAATGAAATGCATGTGAATTTTTGTAAACACTGCAGGAATTTCGTCAGCCCGTTCTGCATCAATTTCAATTTGACAATCCTTAACGCTCTGCCGAGATTTTTCGAGAATTTCCACCACATCAAAGGCACTACAGCCTCCTAAACCCACTAAAACCATCTCCATAGGGCGTGCTGCGCGATTCTGGCCACCGTGTTCGGGCGGACCATCCATCGTTATTGTATGTCCACTACCGGTCTTAGCTTCGAACGCACGTTGCTCTAACCACTTGATTCGTACTTGCATTACTACCGCTTGATCCTTTTTACTATCGACATCAGTAAGTTATCTGGCTTAAACTACTAAAAATCACAATTTTGAACTTGACCTTGAACAATCCAAACCCAGCTGTGCCAATACAGGAACCTGTTGTGGACCGATTTCTAGAACATTGCCATACAAAGCGTTATGCCTCTGGGAATCGCATTATCCATCCGGGCGACCCTTCTAATACTTTGTATTACATCACGCATGGCTCTGTAAAGATTATGCTTGAAGATGATACGGGTCATGAAATGGTTTTGGCATATCTCAACAAAGGTGATTTCTTTGGAGAGATGGGATTATTTGCAGAGAACGAACGTAGTGCCTTAGTAATCGCTAAGGAGCAATGTGACGTTGCTGAAATTCAATATTCTAAATTTCGTGAGTTGGTACAAACCGACCCCGATATCCTAATGCATATGGCAGGCCAGCTTGCCAAGCGTTTACGTGACACAAGCCAAAAAGTAATTGATCTAGCCTATCTAGATGTCACCGGCCGCGTAGCACATACCTTGCTTGATTTAGCCAAACAGCCCGATGCCATGACTCACCCAGAGGGTATGCAGATTCGCATTACACGCCAAGAGATCGCCAAAATTGTCGGTTGCTCGCGCGAAATGGCGGGTCGAGTACTAAAAGAACTCCAGCAACAGGGTTTAATCTCTGCTCATGGTAAAACCATTGTCGTCTACGGCACTCGTTAAATCTTTAGGCTAAGCTTTTTAGCCTATCCCAAAGCATCCAAATCCATCCTTTTACTATTCTGACATTCGTCAGAATTGCTGCTGTGTTTAAGTGATTGTGCAAATATAATTGAAAATGGTAATGTTATAGTATAACATTACAAAATGTGGCAGAGACACCAACATAGCCAGTGCATTAAAGAAGCACTCAGCAAAGCGGAACAAATCTGTATTGATCACCAATGCCGACTCACGCCTATCCGCAAGAAAGTATTGGAGCTAATTTGGAAAAGCCATAAACCCATAAAGGCTTATGACTTATTAGCACAACTGAGCTCAGAAGATTTTATTGAAAAACCTCCCACAGTTTATCGTGCACTCGATTTTTTAATCGATAACAACTTAATCCATCGCATCGAAAGTCAAAATGCTTATATTGGCTGTAACACTGATCACGAGACCTTAGATAGCAAATTTTTAATTTGTGACCAATGCAACGAAGTGGAAGAACTTAGCGAACCGAAGATTAATAAAACGCTTAGCGAGATCAGCAAAAAACAAGGATTCACGCCCAGCCTTGTAAATGTAGAAATTCATGGCACCTGCTCTCAGTGTGCCCAAAACTAAGCAAGAATTAAACAG
This sequence comes from uncultured Thiotrichales bacterium, assembly GCA_964468615.1. GTDB lineage: Bacteria > Pseudomonadota > Gammaproteobacteria > UBA4575 > UBA4575 > JABDMD01. The sequence goes on from CAYXVH010000046.1 coordinate 3,449, forward strand.
AAAGCAATAAAGATAACATTATGCAACACGAAACATTTGACCGCTTTGCAATTTCATTATCTAGCTTGTGTGCAATTCACTGTATAGCTTTACCCATTGCCGCGAGTGTAACCCCGTTATTAATGTCTACCATTAATCATGGCAATGCAGTGCATGAGTTTTGGTTTCACCAATTCATTCTCATATTCATCATACCTGTTAGCATTTTTGCCTTAGTCACAGGTTTTCGTTGCCATAAAAAAAACTTGCCTATGCTGCTTGGGGGCTTAGGCTTAAGTATTTTAGTAATCGTTGCACTATTTGCAGAACAACTCATCTCACAACAAGTTATCTCTCATACTGGCGAGACTATTTTGACAGTTATTGGTGGGATCATTCATGCAGCTGGACATATTACCAACGCATTAGCCACTAAAGCTTCTCACGCCACTAGCTGTTCAACTGCGCATTAAATATTACTGCAACAAGTCTTCTTCTATCGGGTGATACACACTCGCTGATTCGATAAGGGTTTTAGCTGTCAGCCCAGGCACGCCATACACTTTGGCAGTTACACCATAATCTGTTTTGATCTTCTCTAATAAAAGATCAAAATCACCATCACCTGATAACAACACTACAACATCCACTTCTTTTGCTTTCTCCATCACATCAATGGTTATTCCCACATCCCAATCGCCTTTCGCAGAACCATCACTACGCTGAATGTATGGCTTAAGCTTTACCTTAAATCCAATATGTTCCAAAGCTTTTTGAAACTTGTGTTGCTTATCATCACCCTTATGAGTGGCATATGCATTTGCAATAACGATCTTACCTTCTGTACTTAACTGCTTCCAAAGTTCTCGATAGTTGAATTGACGCTGATAAGCATCACGGGTGGTGTAATAAATATTTTGCACATCCGCAAAAATAGCGATGGTTTTCATACTGTTATCTGTATAAGTGTTAAGACGTAAGGTTAATTGCTAAAGCCATAGTTACCCTATAGAGTGTACATACTATTTATCTAAATCAGGACCCGCCTGCTTGGCGGCGTATCCCTGGAAATTTTAAGTAATTAAACTTATTCACTTAAAAGTTTCACTCTTACGCTTCTTACCAGACTGACCCAGAAAGGGTATCTATACATGGCATAACATGTGCCATCTCATCCTAATTTTATGTCTGTCACTTATTGTGGCTTAGACAAAGGAGCACTACATATGGAAGAAATGCAACATGTACTTTATAACCCAATCTATCTAGCAATGGGCATCGCACTTGTATACATCGCTTGGAGCAATCTCTCAGACACAAAGTAGTGAGTACATGGACCGATGTGCACGACTGCATGGATGCAGGAGGTAGAGTAAAGCAGGAGCAGTTACCGAGGATGCACAAGTGTCGCTGTAGACAGGATGTCAGGAGCGACCGTGCGAGCATGAGTCAAATCATAGACGATGCAACTTATTAAATTCTTTCTTACAATTAATGTCTGCTTTTGGCCAATAGCGGTCATTAAATAATAAGCAGCAGGGCTCCTAAGAAATTGCCTATTCTGGTAAATGATCTGGAACCATGTTTACCTGGCCATCCTCAGACACATAGACATGGTATAGGTCTCCCGCTTCACAGGTTGCTACATAATCCTGATCTTTGATCAGCTTGTATTCAACAACAGACTTACAATGCACACCATGAAGTGTGATCACAACAAATAAGTCTCTTTATAATTACATCATCATAAGACAGAAGTTCCTCGGCATTTTCTGAGGGGATAATTGTGGCAATGAAATGCATAAGAACATCGGCTATTTCAGCAGTGACTAAAGCTTGAGTGGAGTGTAAGTGAGAAATTTTCTTTAAGTTTTCCTCGTCCTATAATGCTACCCAAATTGGGCCCCATGAGTTACAAAGTTGATGAAAGAGTTCAGGATCTTTTTTTTGCACCAAAGTTACAACTTTCATGTATAGCAAATCATAGTGCTCTCTTTTTTGTTTCAGTGTCAGGGAACTGTTACCCACATGAAAGGTTTTGAGTTCTCCCAAAAGCTTTTTGATATCACTGCTGAGTTTCAATTTGGTCATTACACCAATTGCTTTAGTTTTCCTTATTTTTTTTCAAGAGTTTTAAAATCAACTACCTCTTGTTCAACTGAGGTGCACGCCGAACGAGCTGGGGCTGCGTTGGCTGCTAACGAAATAGAGATGAGCACAAAGACTAGAATAGTAATAAGAAGATTACGATTGAATATAAACATACTGGCTTTGATTTATATTAGTAAAACTATTATTTCACCTGATAATAGTCTTGACAATCATAAAAATTTTTAAAGTAACTAATCATTGATTCAGCTAAGTAGCTGAACCGTGCTTTGAGTAACGTAATTACTATCTTTTTGTAACTGCCTGAAATATTTCGGGTGTGCACGGTATGGGAGATATTGTTCCTTATAAGCGTGACTGGAGAAATCCAGTGGCTTACCTGACTATTCATTAAACCCTGATAATCAAATTAAGAATAAAAATTTTCAGCCAGAAAAATTAAAACCTCAATTTTACGGGGTTTTTTAGCCGTAAGCAGACGTAAAATTATTGGTGGAGGCGGTAGCCACTCTAAATAAATTGACTTAAATCAAGGGTGAGACTAGTTTTTATATCTACAATCCGGTTACATTTTAGTTTTATTAGACAATCAGATTAGAGATCGTGAACGCGGTGGATTGCAATACAGGTGAAATAAAAAGTTGGAAAGTACCAATGAAGTTTGTATTTGTTAATTACAAAACTATATGCAAATATAGAAATAGAAAAAAATTCAAAGGGAAAAAAAGATGACCATTAAACGAAATATTTTATCTTTTATCGCTGCGATAACATTGTTAGCGTCAACTTCAACATTTGCGGCAGATGATACTCCGTCGGGAACGATTGTAATTGATGAGTTTCAAGTGATGCTGCTAATCGGTGGTACTTCAGGAGGCGGAACGCTTCTCTTAGATGGCCACTCCTACAGCTTTAAAGTCAGCGGTCTGAAATTGGGCGGCATAGGCGCTCATAAAATTCATCTTACTGGGGAAGTATACGATTTGAATAACATTGGTGACCTCGAAGGTGATTATTTATCTTGGCAAGCAGGCCTTACAGCTGGCGTAGGGAAAAGTGGTCTTGCGATGAAAAATAATAAGGGCGTGAAACTGCGTTTGACGTCTTCTAAAGATGTAGGCATTGCGTTGTCCGTTGGTGTCGAGGGCTTTAGAATCTTGGATGTGCATTAAGTTGGTACTGACAAGTTAACTTCTTTAGATTAATAAATCCTAGATAAAACATTAAAGGCGTATTTTATAACGCTTACGCCTTTAGTGTGTGGTTGGATAAAGCGTAAAATCAGTACCAGCTAAATAGCTAGACCGGTAAAAGATGACGGCCCGCATGGCACAAAAGGCTGCGAGGGCAAACTAAATCGAATACGCAGGAAAATACCGTGGCCGCAATACAGCGATCCCTTGTGATTTGAAGGCCGGCACGACGGCAATTAGGAGCGACCTTCATGGTTCACAAAATAAAACCATTAAACGATCAGTCTACTTTCGGCCATAAGCGATCATTCAAAGCTTGAATACATTTGTATTTTGTATGCTCAACTCGAATTTATTCCATTTCTTATGTATATCTTTGCGCGCCAAAAAAGAAACATGGTCGGAAAGATGAAAACAATTGTTATGATGGCCGATATTGTCAATTATTACCATACGTCCAAAATTTGAATTCATTCGTTTGAACACTATGTTATATGGGCGTAAATTTCGTACGATAATTTTATTTTTAATTAAATAATTTTTTAGCTCTGCAAGCGACTCTAAGATAATTTCTATTTTTATATTTGTAGCAGGCACGCTACTCAGGTAATTGGATAATGGCAATGAAATAGTTTGATTAAAATCTCGTACTAATTCATATACATACCCTTCTCCTAAATTAGTTTCGATTTCACCATAAAAACGAGATATGTGTGCCCAAGATATGGCAGTTGATTCTAAAGCCTTATAGTAAGCACTCTCCAAGGCCTGTGTTCTACTGCTTTCTGAGTTACTAATTTTTATACATTTGTTCTCGTCTGAAGGATGAACATAGACAGTCCTATTTGCTCCTTTCCCAACAGTCAGTGAGTCATCTAATTGCAGCATATAGTTTGATCGTTACGTATATAGATAATTGATAAATATTATCCTAGCGAACACATTGTCCGCTTTCGGCCAATAGCGGTCACTCACCATGAAAATGACAAGCTTGCCGATAGCGTATCAGAATCAAGTCCAGTTGTTTTTTGCCTGCGAGTAGCAATATAAAAATCAATGTCGGCCTCAGTTCGCACATTTGCATCACCTTGCTTGCTTTCCGAACCTTTTAACTGTAAACATTATTTGAAAATTCTTATTATTCAACCCACTTAAAATTAGACAGCATACTATCAAACTGATTGTAAGCACCTGATGTAATTAAAAAAATAGACTTGATTAGGACTTTTCTCTCTAATTAATAATGGAATAATAAGTATTCTTACAAGTAACTAATAATAAAAGTCAGTGAATGCATCAGTCCCATCTGGGACATACAATAAATTATTAATATTTGTGCTCATGCGCTTTTATGAGCAACTAAGTTTTTGTGTCTGCGAATGGATTAGTTATGTTTTTTGATGACCCTGTTGAATTTGAGAATTTTCTTGCGCCTGTTGCATTAGCTCTAACTAGAATGCAACTTCTAGCTAATTTACTTTGCCGTATAGCTAAATTTCTGCCCGCCAACTGTAGCTTCATACATTAACCCACCTTTAGCGACAGAGAACACGGCCATACCCTTGTGATACTTTCCCACTGTCGCCGCATCATGCTTTCCGCCACTGGCGCCTGCAGTGCTTCCCTCAGTTGTAGCACGCGCCGACGCACCGGCCGTAATTGCAACAGCCGAGGCCTCCGCGCTGAAACCGAAGTTACCGCTAGAAAATTCATCGAAGGCACGCTTGTCTTCAAAAAAAATGATCTCACTGAAAGCCTGAGCGCCTAACTGAAACCCAACGGTTAACTGCGTTACCGTAGTATCGCCCACGTAATTTCCCTGGGTATAAACTCTTCCCTTGCCATGAGCCCCACCTACTACAAGGCCGCCCTTACCAATAGTTGGAAATACGGCATAGCCGTAGCTTTTGTCGAAAAAGCTGCCACTTTCGCCAGCACCCTTAAATACATTGATCGTTTCCTCAAATTTATCTTCCCCGACTGCAATCAAAGGTAATATTAAAAGAAAGAATAAAAGAAATTGTTTAAATTTTGCTGATCGCATCTTTACATTAACTTCGTGGATGTTATTAAGTGATGAGTGTTTATTTTGACAACTCATCACTTAATGATTGAATTAATTTTAATCTCCCTAGCTTGCCTGTGCTTTGGCAAGTCGATCACTGATAATAGTTGCCCAATAATCTAATACTTTTTGTAGAGGTGCCCAGGTATCTTCACCTTTTTCTGTAGTCTTATTTACAGAATGCTTGTCCATCGCAGCCACTAATCGATCTCCAGATTGAGTGTCCCGAATTTCCATTTCAACCGTTGCCTGATATGCATCCAGGTGTTTGCCTGCTACTTTACGATACGCTGCACTGCCAACATCCCATACCAGCTTTACAGGAATCAAATCATAAACTTCTCTTTTCGGTCTTGTCTTTTGCACGCCGGTTATCGCAATACGTAAATTCATTACATTGGGTCCATCTTTTTCAACAATTTCAAAATTCTTACCTAATTTTTCTTGTAGTTGCTGGAGAAAATAATCGGTAATCAATTTTAACTCATTTGGATCTACACCTTTATAACCAGATTCGGGATCCATCCATACTTCAATCGGGGAAAAGACAATAGCGTTATATCCTTTTAAGAGCGAAAGATCTTCATGTGGTTTTTTAATCCAAACTTTGGCATTCGTTTCTGGATTAATTACTTTAAAGTCATCGTAATTACCCAGAAAGCCACTAGGTTTAATGATCTTATCGACTGCTGGTGCTTCAGCCATTGGCTTTTTCGCATGACTGTCTGCGTGTGCAATTGAAGTAAATGCAGTCGTACATAAGATCAAAAATGCAACAACAAATTTAGTTTTCATTATATTTTCTCCTGGTTTTTTAATTTATTTATTTTAAAATATTTTAAATGAAGAATTCAAGCAGTAACCCAACCTTCTCTTTTTATTATGCAACCAATTTTTATAATTTAAATTTCAAATTAAACCTTAGCATCGCAGTCGCAAGTTAGTCTGGCGTAAATCATGTTTGTCATCTTAATTTTATAATGACGTTCACCCTACGATCACACGAAATTTTTTTATCAATCAATACTCATTTTCTTTCCACGCCTTTGATCTTACATGGTAAGGAAATGGGCCTCGTTTATTACTTGCTCTGCGCTCTCTTTTTTGAAGGTTGTTTGCCAACTTCTTCTCTGCGCTCCATTTGCTCTTTTCTTTCCTTGAGTTTTTCTCTGGGTTTCTCGTCGTCATCAATATAATCATCACCTACATGAATAATCTCTGGCTGTTCGCTGCTGGCAGGTTTCTCATTTGTGCTGGTTTTCGAGGCTGACGAAGAGGGTTCAACAGATTCCTCGAGTTATTTGTTGTTTACTGCCTTTGCAATATCACCACACAATTGATCAAGTGATTGGGCCAGCTGATTTACCAATGCTGGGAATCCGGAATCCGTTAAGGGAGTTTGATATGAAAATGGTGCATTAATAATTTGCGTTTCTGAGCCAGATTTACTCAATATCCAATTTCCCGAAAATAAAGCTGAGCCAGCTGTAGTTCCATGAAATTGGTTGACATAAATGAGCAATGAAAGACTCGGAATCTCTTCATTATTACTTCTAAAGTATTGCACATTATATTGTGGTAATTGGTTTGTAAGTGTCTCTAAAAAATATCGATGTAGATTACGTTTAAGCGGCTCACCCCAACGATGATAATGTGCAATTTCAATTTGATGTGCGTCTTTTTGTTGAATAATTCCGGGTTGATCCAAAAATTCAGCCAGTTTGATTGCTTCGATCACAATAACTTCTCTTGAGTCATTTTCCAAAGTCTTAGTAACCGCTGTAGAAGTTGATTGTGTGTCGGGTGTAAGCACAAAATATTTTGTCTGTGGTTTTGGGGTACTGCTACACCCACTCACAATAAATAATAAACAAATCAAAGTTATCTTTATCATTGAATTGGAGCCTCAGGTTGCGTGTCTGGTGGCTTTGGTTTAGAGAAAATCAACGAATTTGGTTTAGAATCGATGGTGTAGGTGAGCTGCTCGATATTGCGCATGGTTGCATTAAGTTGTGCAATGCTTTCACTCAAATCTTGGTAAAGATCAGAGTCCGGTGAAAGTCCTTTCAAAATTGACTTCAATTCTATAAGTGTTGTATTTATAGATTCAGGTATTTGTTGTGTAGCCTTATTTTCAAGGATGCTATTTAATTCTTTTAAGGTTTGGTCAGCATCAGCGAGTGTCTGTGTGACTTGTTTTAGTGTCACATCTACTTCATTTACCACAGTACCTAAAGGCAATTCATTTAACTTGTCTAATAAATTGGCGACTTTAACTGCTATTTCTTCTATACCTGTTGAGATTACAGGAAGGGTGTTGTATTTCTCGAATTTCTCGATGGTTGCGGGTTTCGCATCTTCATAGAAGTCAAAGGAAATAACGCGTGCACCGGTTAATAAGTTACCCATTTTTATGCTGGCACGCATTCCGGCTTTAATAAGTTTTTCAATATTTGCAATAGATATCGCTTTGGCTTTTTCAGTGTCTTCTCCCAACCATCGACCCGGTTCAATACGTATGAGCACAGGCACACGGAGTTCACCTTTCGCTCTCATCTCAGCAGGGGATAGATAATCAAATGAAATACCCTTGACG
>CAYXVH010000047.1:0-4236 GCA_964468615.1 uncultured Thiotrichales bacterium
CTTAGAACTTCAGTCACGTGCACTTGCAGGTGTTGCCCCTGAAAAAATCGAAGTGATGCGTATGGAGATGACAGTAATAGAGAACCTAAAACGGATTCATACCTATCTTAAACGCATCGCCCGTGAATACGTTCCAAAGGAGATGCGTGATTAAGCGAATCGCTTTCATTGATGACAATGTCTATAACTAGATGAGTGTAAATATTTTAATTATTTTGGTGAGATTGACCTTATTATGCTGAGTTTGCTGCAGTCGATCTTTGCGAGTTCTCATAAGCAACATGATGATGAGTTTGAACGAATTATCGATCTTGCCATTGATATGACGGTTGAGGGTACCGATCCACGCTTGAAAGTAATCCGTAGTTACAAAAAGCGACTACGAGATTCTGTCGAAATTGCAGTGAAGTATGTAATCGAAGCTGTCGAGGCGATGCAGGCTCCACTGGAGATGAGTCGAAGTGCATTCGCTGCTGATCCACAGGTAAACGCATTCTTCGCATCGGCAAACGAACTTCAACAAGAGATCAGTGTCAATAAACAAGTACGTGAATTTATCACCAATTCTGTGGGAAACAGTGATGATTACCTGTACCTTGGTATGGCAATGAAGATGGCAAAAAAGAATGTGTTTGTGCCTGTTCTCAAAGGTGAAGTTATTCAAAAAGAAGTAGCACGCACGGCAGTCAACTTTTCTGAACACCGATTCGTCGACCCGTCTGATAATGAGTTCAGCCTTCGCCGCAAGATTAAGGAGCGAGTTTTTATAACACTGGTCCAGTGCGCGTTGGCAAAGCTTATACGTATCAAGGACAAAAAGCAGGAACTCGAAAGTCAGCGAATCCTACTACGAGCCAAGCTTAGAAATTTAAAACATCAGGCACTTGGACTTGAACCGTTGACCGATGCCAGCACTGACGAAAATATTAGCCATGAAAAATTGGAGGCAAAGCTTGCTGAAATAGAATGTACATTAAAGGAAACCGCGGCGAGTGTAGAAACCTTGGATCAATATCTTGAAATTATCAGCGGTGTAATGGCTGATCCAAAAAACCATATCAGAGTGGAAAATTCTGCGATTCGCCTCACTCGTATGAATTTTTTCGCTTCATTAAATGACGAAGATTTGGGCGAAGAAATTATCTACACACAGTTTGAGCCCAGTGAAGGGGAAACTGTCATTGGTCGTTTAGTAAAATATCCGTTTAGTGACTTACTTCCGATAACTGTCTCAAAGAGCGGGATGTATACATTCACATAGAAATAAACTGTGTTATAGATTCTCCACGTTCTTAAACTACACCTTTGAACTAAAATAACATCAAGAATACAATCTACTTTACTATCTTATGCAAAATATGTGTATTTAATGATTAATGAGGAAACACAAGATGAATAAATCAACAAAAGATAAAGGTGTAATCGAAGCATTGATTGAACGTTTTGAAACACAGCGACTACCAAGAACACTTGAAATTAAAAAACACGTAGATGCAGGTAAACCACTTTCTGATTCTGATCTATTATTTTTAGAAGAGGTTAATCAGGATGCTTTAAGAATTAAACCACTCGTAGAACGCCATCCTAAGTATCAAGCATTGTATGCTAAAGCAGTCCAATTACATGAAGACATTGTGCAAAAAGCACTAGAAAATGAAAAAAACTGAGTTCTTAAAATTCTATTTGATTCCAAGCTGGAATATTTTATACCGTTGTTAATCCTTGTCTAGGGATTGATTTATTCAGTTACTTTATTTTGTTATGCCTGACATACTGATGTGTTTAAAACTACTATTCATGGTCATTATCCTACAATAAAGGTACTAGTGATCTATAAAAGCAGATCTATTGCATAGTATGTTTGCCGTTATTTACTAAAATTAAGTTTATGGATGACACTCCACCAGAAGACCGAAATAAGCAAATAGGAAAGGGCATGATCATCATTGCCTGGGTGCTGATTTTTGGCATGTTGGTTTGGTTTTTTGGTGTTCTAGAAAAGAATAAGCGTAATCCAAATCAAAATGTAAGCACTCAAGTGCTCAGTAGTGGCGAAAAAGAAGTGGTGCTGGAAAGCGGTACTTTTGGGCATTATGTAGCTACAGGTAAAATAAATAATACTGAAGTCACTTTTCTTGTTGATACCGGTGCAAGTTATGTTTCAGTTCCAGAAGGTGTTGCTAAAAAAGCAGGTTTAGAAAAAGGTGCGGAGATGTTGGTATCCACTGCAAATGGAACGGTTGCTGTCTACGCAACGATTTTAGATGAAGTCAGTATTGGTGAAATTAAACTGTACGATATTAAAGCAGATATAAATCCGCATATGGATGGAGACGAAATTTTATTAGGCATGTCTTTTTTACGTGATCTATCAATTACTCACAAAGGCGATCAGCTGACGATTCGACAATAAAGCTATATCGGCTTAATCTGTTCTAAATCAAATTAAAAAGAATATTGAGAGACGTAAATGTCTAACAGAATAACGTTATGGCAAGCGTTTAAAAGTGTTGTGGCCTCGTTCGTGGGAATTCAGAGCAAAGAAAATCATGAGCGAGATGCTATGTCGGATGAAAATTTGGTTCCGATCATTGCAGTTGGTTTTATATTGGCGGTTGTATTGCATTTGTTCATATATTTAATTGTCAAAGTGATTATTTGGCAAGCAGGTGCGAGTTAAGAGTGCTATGAGTAAACTTTTAGCCATTGTGGTGGGTGCCGGAGAAGGATTAGGAGGCAGTTTAACTGCAACTTATACAACAATCTCCAGTGCTTGGACACATGAGCTTGATTTAAGACTTCAATCAGAAATATTTTAATGCAGGCTGAAGTACTTATTGTTGGCGGCGGTTTAAGTGGTCTGCACACCGCTTATGAATTACATAAACATGGCATCAGTTTCTTGCTAATTGAAGCGCGTGATCGTCTTGGCGGTCGAATTCTTTCCTGTAACGTTAGAAGTTCTCAATATGATCCTGATCAAGCAGCTTTTGATCTTGGTCCTAGTTGGTTTTGGTCTGGGCAGTCAGGTATGCAATCTCTAGTTAATGAGCTTGGCCTTGCTGGCGAAGTTTTTATGCAAGCAGGAGCAGGTGATGCACTTTATGAGGATAATCAAGGAAATATACAACGTGGAATAGGTGGCGTTTCCATGGCGGGTGCTTATCGTATGAAGGGAGGCATACAACAATTAATTGCAAACTTGAGTGAAAAAATCCCTTCTGAATTTATTATTAATAATGCCGCAGTTACTGACATTGAATATCAGCAGGAAAATACTTTAAGCACAATATTGGTCGATGGTGTATCCAAAATAATTACGAGTAAGTATGTAGTATTAGCCATGCCTCCAAGGGTGGCATTGGCATCGATAAAATTTACACCACAATTTTCACAAAATCGTCTAGCTGAACTTAATGCGGTAGCTACTTGGATGGCGGGGCATGCAAAGTTTGTTGCAATTTATAAAAATCGTTTTTGGAATGAGGCAGGGTTTTCTGGTGATGTGATTAGTCATCGTGGACCACTTCAAGAAATTCATGACGCGTCTTCAGAAAATGGAGAGTTAAGTGCATTATTTGGGTTTGTGAGTGTGCAGGCTCAATATAGAAAAGACAGAGAAGATGAGTTACGCACTATGGTACTTGCACAGTTAACAAGGTTATTTGGTGAAGCCGCAGCACAGCCTATTGAAATACATATGAAAGATTGGGCATATGATATTTATACTTCTACTGACTATGATCAAGAGATTCTCAAATTTCATCCTACAAATGACATCGTCAATGCCAGAGAAAACTCATGGGGTCAAAAATTAATTTGGTCCGGAACAGAGTCTGCAGACTACCGTCAACACAGTAATGGTTTTTTAGAAGGCGCGCTTGAAGCTAGTTCAAGAACGATTTCTTATTTAACTACTTAATTAAATTTTAAAATCAGTACCTAATATTTTAGGTACTTGTATATTCTTCAATTGAATATATCTAGGTAAACCTTCTTTATAGGGGGGGTAAGCTTCACCTTTGATTAACGGCTGTAGATAAGTTCGACAACGCTCTGTGATACCTAAGCCATCTTTAGTGATGTAACTACGCGGCATCATTTTTTCAACATTAGCGACTTTAGCTAATGTGGTGCTGCCAATTTTCCATTTATAAGGCTTGTTAGAGACTCTAACTATAGTAGGCATTACAGCAGTTTTTCCTTGCAATGCAAATTGCACGGCAGCTTTGCCCA
>CAYXVH010000048.1:0-13918 GCA_964468615.1 uncultured Thiotrichales bacterium
ATGGTCCTGGTGAAGCAAGGAGTTAGTTGTATTTTTGAGCAGCGAAGTCTACGTGATGACCCGACCACAAACAAGCTACCATAATGTCTAGCTCTGAACAGTAGGGTTTTTAGCCTCTAGTGAGCTTTCTGTCGTTGTCGGACAGCCTCAAACAACCCAATTCCAGTGGCCACTGATGCATTGAGGCTGGCCATTTCTCCCGACATAGGCAGATTAAGTAGTTCATCGCATTTCTCGGAAACTAAGCGGCGCATCCCAGCTCCTTCTGCACCTATTACCAAAGCCACAGAGCGTGTGAAATCGGCCTGGTAGATTAATTTCTCAGCCGTAGGCTGCGTGCCATATACCCACACTCCCAGCTGTTTGAGTTCATCTAAAAAGCGCGCCAGGTTCTTAGCAAAAATTAATGGAATACGTTCCGCTGCACCGCATGCCACTTTGCGCACGGTAGGCGTTAAAGGTGCAGAGTTACGGGTTGAACTGATCACGGCATTAGCCCCCGCTGCTTCTGCAGTGCGCAGACATGCGCCTAAATTATGTGGGTCAACTATTTGATCCAATACTAATAACAATAATGGCTCGGTTGCGTGTGCGCAGTGCTCTAACAAAACTGCTTCACTATTAGTTTGTTGCTCTTTATAGATCACCACCACACCTTGATGATTACCTTTCCCACTAAACTTCTCTAACTCTTCCTTACTCACTAATCGGTGAGTAATATTATGCACTAAGGCCTGATCTTTAATTTCTTGTATACGTTTATCTTGCCTGCTTTCCAGCAAACAAATTTCTTGTATATGAAATGGGCGTTGCTGAATAGCTGCGAGGGAACTATAGAGACCAAATGAAATATTTTTCACGCTGAAACCAATTTATATCTTTTTCTTTTTTCTGCGTTTTTTAGTTTTACTACTATTATGTTTATCGTTTGCAGACACTTTTTTGCCTTTAGCCCTATATTTAGTTTTTTGTGAATTTTTTCCGTACGGTGATTTACCCTGATTATTTTCATCATTACCACTTTGCGCTAGTGAAAAATCCATTTTACGTTCATCCAAACTAACTCTAGCCACGATTATTTCTACCTTATCCCCCAAGGAGTAGCGCTTCTTACTACGCTCACCAAATAAGCAATGCGACTGCTCATCATAATGATAATAATCACTCTTTAAGGCGGTAACATGAACTAAACCTTCAACGAAATAATCATCCAGCATTACAAAAAAACCAAACGCGGTAACGGAAGTGATTTCACCACTAAACTCTTGCCCTAGCTTATCCAACATAAATTCACACTTCAGCCATGCATCTACATCACGCGTTGCATCGTCTGCTCTCCTCTCACACATAGAACAATGCTCACCCAACAGCACTAAATCATTTTGCGACAAAGGAAAAGTTTCTTTTTTGTCATTGGAAGTTAAATGTCGAATAGTGCGATGCACAATTAAATCCGGATAACGACGTATCGGCGATGTAAAATGTGCATATAGGGGCAATGCCAAACCAAAATGACCAACACTCTCTGGACTATATACAGCCTGCGCCATAGACCTCAGCAGCACCATTTCAATCATGTGCTTGTCTTTGCGATGCGCAATTTTCTTTAATACAGCCATGTAATCACTTGGCTTAGGTTTTTCTGCTTTACTAAAACCAATTCCTAATGACTCAAGAAACTCGCGCATATCGCGCAGTTTTTCAAACGTGGGATCTTCATGCACACGAAACAAGGTGGGCAATTTATGTTTAATTATATATTTTGCTGCGGCAACATTGGCAGTAATCATGCACTCCTCAATAATCATATGCGCTTGAAAACGCTGACGAGGAAGTATTGATTTTATTTTTTTATCTTGATCAAATTCAATATATGTTTCTTTTGTATCGAAATCGATCGCACCACGTTTTACACGCTGTTTTCGTAGCGCTTTGTATACCGCTTGCAAATTTTCTAAATCGTTAAGCAGAGGTTGACGATTTTCTCTTACCTTTTGAACCTCGACCTCTTGAACTTTACCATAAAGAATTTTTTGCACTTCATCGTAGGTCAGCCGTGCAGAGGAACACATCACCGCATCGTAAAACTTATGATTTTTAAGTTCACCCGTATCTGAAATAAACATTTCACAAACCATGCACAAACGATCAACTTCTGGCTTTAAAGAACAGAGCCCATTGGAAAGCATTTCTGGCAACATTGGTATAACGCGTTCGGGAAAATATACCGATGTAGCGCGATTGTGCGCCTCTTGATCTAAAGGAGTGTCAGTTTCGACATAGTGTGACACGTCTGCAATCGCCACCCAGAGTCGCCAGCCATTTTCACGCGGCTCACAATACACCGCATCATCAAAATCTTTTGCATCAAGACCATCAATCGTTACAAAGTTTAGTTCACGCATATCCTTTCTATACTTCAGCTGTTGCTGGATAGACTTTTCACTAAACTGTTCTACCTGTTGTAGAACTTCATCCGACCATTCATATGGCAGATCATAAGATCGAATCGCAACATCGATCTCCATGCCGGGCGCCAAATGATCACCAATTATTTCAATTACTTTACCAATCGGCTGTCGAGATTTATTTGGCTGCTCAACAATAGAAGTTACTACGAATTGCCCGTTCGCAGCCTGCATAGAATCACCTTCCGCTATCATGACGTCTTGATTCAAACGCTTATTGTCTGGCACCACAAAGCCAATTCCGGACTCTTTATAATAACGTCCCACGATCTGCTTATTACTACGTTCAATAATTTCAACCAACTTGCCTTGCAGTTTGCCACGCTTGGACTTACCTATTGGCCTAACTACAGCACGATCACCATGCATCATGGTGCGCATTTCGAAGGGTGATAGAAACAAGTCTTCACCACCTTCATCTGGAATTAAAAAACCAAAGCCTTCAGCATGGCCCATTACGCGCCCACGCACTAAATCGACTTTTGAAATGGGTAGATAATGATTCTGACGATTGCGAATAAGTTGTCCATCGCGCTCCATAGCGCCCAAGCGTCGCGCGAGTGCAACGATCACTTTTTCAGAATCAACCAGCAGCGCTTCATGCAGAGCGCTTAATGACAAGGGCCCATCGCTTTTTTCTAAAACTTCAAGAATCAGCTCGCGACTAGCAATTGGGCTTTCGTATTTAGATGCCTCACGTTTTGCGTAAGGGTCAACTAATTTATTTTTCTTTTTACGTACCATTTGTGGCGCACTCTACTATCTCCACCAGCAAACTGGAAATCTTAATTAAATTTAAATACATATGTACTACTGGCTTGGATAACTAATCTCGAATCAAACAATCTCGATAATTTCGATTATTTCGAATTTTTTCATCTATGAATAGATTGCATCTAGCGGCAAAAATACCCTGCCGAACGGAGTACTCAATGTGAACAGGTTCACACCTATAGATTACATGACTGGTATCGTTTTACACTGTTTTACATACATTTATTGTGGTGATTACACATGGGGCAAGAAGCAAAAGTCATCTATGATCGCAGATCCTGCGAGGATCGTAGAAGTGATGAAAAAGAATCATTTTCATTGCGTAATAGCAAAGGCGAAGTCGTTGAGGAAAACCGACGTTTATTAGGAGATCGTCGCAAAACAGAAGGCTTAGAGCTGTCTACCACTGATATCAATGATGATGATTTTGCTGAAGTATTTAAGCAGTTCCAGAAAGACGAATCTGAACCGAACAATGATGAACCTAACAAAGGATCAGAAAATTTAGAAATTATCGATTATCAAGTACTGTACCGAAAGGGAGTTGAATGCGCCTACATCACTCTGCTTAAAACCGACGAGCAAAATAATGAACCAACACTCTATGCTTTTAGAGAAGAAAATGAAGATGCAGATTCACAGCTAGAAAGCGCCCCTCTGCACGTACAAAATAATTTTGGTCCAGATGCATATGAAAGTTATCTTGAGCAAGGCTGGCAGGATATTTCTAAAACAGAAAATATTTTCCCCTGGGCACTTAAAGCTTGGCTGGCCCAAAATATGAAACAAGATACGATTGAATCACGAAAAAAGTTTTAATGGTAAATTTCAACAAATAATACCGGTAATCGCATCCATGCGTTACCGGCATACATTACAACCCTGTAAATAAAGCCTCGCTAATGCGAGGCTTTTTAATTTCACTATAAAAATATTTCCTCTCAAGAAATATTAAACTGACATTTTCCAACTTCCATCCGCTTGTCGGCATGCTGTGCCATACACTTGTTCTGCTTGGCCACCTACTTCTGCATCCATCGTAAATTCTCGACATGGGCTTCCTTCAGACTCATAGGTATGTGTTGGGGTAACGGAGTACGCAGTACCTGAATCAGGGTTTACCCATTCCTTAGTTGCACCAGTAGGCGCAGTCTCTAAAGTCTGACCTGCATAATAACGATCTCGATCATCTAGCTGTCTGCCAACATGTGCACCTGCAAGTGCACCAATCAATGTTCCCGCTGCAGTAGCCCAAACGGTTCCCCTACCATCCCCTACAGTTGAACCTAAAACACCACCAATTACACCACCGGCAATCGCACCTTGGGTTTGTTTACTAGGTGTTCCATAAGGACTGGATGCGCACGCTGATAAAAACATGCTAATTACAAAAATTATCGAAATTATGAAATGTTTATACATGGGTTTCCCCTCCGTTATTGAGTACTTCATATTGACTACAACGTTTGACTTAGAATTTGGTTTACATAGGATTTCGACTTAGTAAAAGCCTTGGACTAAAGGTTATTCGCATAGATTCATAGCGAAAAAGCGAATGGACTTATGAGATAATTTCTGAATATACTAACTGCTTGATAGTTATAGTAAATTCTCAAAACTTGATTTAGGACTGGCTAAAATTATACACTTAGAGTATTTACAGACTTGCTTTAGGAGCTCTGTTTTAACTCCCATTTCCAAGCATGCTCTATAATCTCATCTAAATGTGAGTACTGAGGCTTCCAATTTAGGATCTTTTTTGCCAATGCTGCATCAGCCACTAATTTTGCAGGATCGCCCGCTC
The DNA here is from genome assembly GCA_964468615.1 of uncultured Thiotrichales bacterium. Taxonomy (GTDB): domain Bacteria; phylum Pseudomonadota; class Gammaproteobacteria; order UBA4575; family UBA4575; genus JABDMD01. The sequence continues at coordinate 5,047 of CAYXVH010000048.1, forward strand.
TGCGATCGTCTTGATTTACTTTAATAGGCTTATTGGTAATCTTTTTAGCGATATCGATTAGCTGTTTAACTGAATAGCCATTACCATTTCCAAGATTAAACCGCTGGCTAGTATTTTCTTTTAGTAGAAATTCTGTGGCTAACAAGTGGGCATCACATAAGTCTACGATGTGTATATAGTCACGGATACAAGTGCCATCTTCAGTTTCGTAATCATTGCCAAAAACACTAATACTTTCGCGACGCCCTGATGCTGCTTGCAATACTAGCGGTATGAGATGAGTTTCAGGATCATGACGTTCACCAATTCTTGTTTTTGGATCCGCTCCTGCCGCATTGAAATAACGCAAACAAACTGATTTTAAACCATACGCTTGATCGTAACTCTCAAGCATTTGTTCCACCATGAGCTTGCTATGACCATAAGGGTTTATTGGTTTTTTAACATGCATTTCATCTATCGGTACATATTCTGGCTCACCAAATATTGCCGCAGTAGACGAGAAAATAAAATTATCAACTTGATTAGAAACCATTCTTTCTAATAGTGTCTGTGTACCAACAACATTATTTCGATAGTACTTAAATGGATCACACACTGACTCGCCAACATCAATGTGAGCTGCAAAATGCATTACGACATCAATATTATATTTATTAAACACCTCATCTAATTTTTCAGAGTCATGAATATCACCGCAAATAAATTCAGCACCGATCACTGCATTCTCAAAACCAGTCGACAAATTGTCCAACACAATTACTCGGTAGCCCAACTCATGTAGCATTAGAGTCATATGTGAACCAATATAACCTGCACCGCCAACAATTAAGAATGTTTTATTTTTTAAGCTCATGACAAAACAAGAAAACAGTTATTCACTTTGGATACGCCCTAGTCAGACACAAATTGATGAATTGACTATGATTATATCAAGGCTATCGCATCGTTATCGCACTACACCTTTCCCACCGCATATTACATTACTACCCAATATCACTGCGCCTATAAATACTATAGAAAAAGCCTGCAGGAAGATAATTGAACGACATCAAGTTTTCGACATAAAGTTGAAGGAAATTGCATATACACAAGACTATTATAGAAATCTATACATTTCTACCAAAACAAAAACCTTACTCACCGCACTATATGAAGACACCAAAGATACGCTTAGTAGCGAAACAGATGATATTTATATTCCTCATGTAAGTTTGCTGTATGGAAAACTTGACGCAAAACAACAGCACGCACTGAAAGAAGAACTAAAAGGCAGCTATGCAAACACATACAACTGCCAGAGGTTGGATATTTACAATACCACGAACAAAGTAAGCGAGTGGCACCTTGTAAAAACGTATTATCTATCTAAATCAGAATAACTCTTTGCAAATAACGTTGTGCGTTCTATCCGGACCTGTTGAAACGATATCGATAGGCACACCAAGTAATTCTGAAACCCGATCCAAATATTTTCTCGCTTGCTCAGGCAAGTGATCAAATTGAGTTATCCCAAATGTAGTTTCTTGCCAGCCCTCATGCTCCTCATAAACAGGCTCACATTGATCAAAGGTTCCACCATCCATAGGCGACAAATGTAACGATTGACCTTGATATTTATACTCGTTACATATTTTTATTGTCTTAAGTCCATCCATTACATCGAGTTTAGTAATACATAAACCGGTTACGCCATTAATTTGCATAGCACGACGCAGTGCTACCGCATCTAACCATCCACAACGTCTTGCACGACCCGTAGTTGCACCAAACTCCTTACCTTTATCGGCAAGCTCTTCGCCTACAGCATCAAACAGTTCAGTTGGAAATGGACCACTACCCACACGCGTGGTATACGCTTTTACAATACCTAACACATGATCGATGCTACCTGGACCCGTACCACTACCAATACAAGCACCTCCTGCAGTAGTGTTTGATGAAGTTACAAACGGATATGTACCATGATCAATATCCAGTAATGTTCCTTGAGCACCTTCAAATAAAATCTTTTTACTATTTGCACGTAACTCATTTATGCGTGCAGAAACATCCATCACATAAGGCTTCAGCATATCTGCATATCTTCTACAAAGCGCCTTCATCTCGCCTAGATCAATTGTGTCGTGCTTAAAGTATTCCTTGAGGACAAAATTATGATAATCGATGATATTTTCTAAACGCTCATTACAATGTTGCTCGTTATATAAATCTGCTACACGTATACCGCGTCGCGATACTTTATCTTCATACGCAGGACCAATGCCACGCCCTGTAGTACCTATCGCAGATTTACCACGCGCTTTTTCTCGAGCCTGATCCAATAAAACATGATAAGGAAGTATTAGTGGACATGCAGGAGAGATTCGTAAACGTTCAGCAACCGGTACACCTTGCGCCTCCAGCATCATGACCTCTTCTTGCAATGCATCAGGCGCCAGCACCACACCGTTGCCAATTAGGCACTCTTTATTTTTACGCAAGATACCCGAGGGTACTAAATGGAGTACGGTTTTTTGATCGTTAACAATAATGGTATGCCCAGCATTATGCCCACCTTGAAAGCGCACCACTGCATCCGCTTGCTCGGTAAGCATATCGACAATTTTACCTTTGCCTTCATCTCCCCACTGAGTACCTAGTACTACTACACTTTTAGCCATGATTATTGTTCCATTTTTTATATTTTATTTTATGAGGCATCCTTAACTACCCACTTTTGTTGCTCTTTCACCAAAACACGATCGCATTGCATTTCTTTTACACCACCTTGTTGATTTGATAATTCACAAATCACTCGATCACCCTGCGCTCGCAATTGTTTAATTTTTTCCCGCTGCGCCGGGTCATCGTCGAGTGGCGCATAAATGGCTAAAACAGATTGATTTGTTTTCGGTGAAATTTTTGCCAAGGCTTTTAAATCTAAACTAAAGCCCGTAGCAGGTCTTGAACGCCCAAACACTTGTCCGATCGTGTCGTAGCGTCCGCCACGCGCAATTTCTCCACCTAGACCTGAAATATAAGCTGCAAACACCGCACCATTTTGATAACGATAACCACTTAGTGCGGCAAAATCATAATGCAGCTGAATGTTTGGATACCGCTTAGACACACGTACTGAAAGTTCTGCTACGTAGTCGATATATTCAAGCACTTCATTACTACTATCTTTCAATAACTGTTTGGCAGTTACGATTACACTCTCATCACCACTTAAATCCATAAGCGATAAAAATATATTGTGCCATTCATCCGATAATGAACATGTCGCAAGAAACTGCTCATATTCAGGTTGAGCCTTTTGTTGCAGCAAGGCCTGTAGTTGTTTTTGTTGAGCTTCTGATAAACCAGCGTTCTTGACTAAAATAGTAAAGATCCCAACATGCCCCAAATCAAGCAGCACATCTTCAATCCCTACTAGGCTCAAGGCCTCTAACATCAAACAAATGACTTCTACATCACTATCCAACCCCGCATGCCCATATAACTCCGCACCTACTTGCAAGGGACTACGCGTTAAATCACGCCCACCCGGACGCGCATGTAGAACGGTACCGAGATAACAAAAGCGTGTAGGTGCTTCACGTTTCAGCATATGTGCGTCTATGCGTGCAACTTGAGACGTCATATCTGCACGCACACCCATCATTTTTCCCGTTAACTGATCAGTTAACTTAAATGTTTGCAGATCAAGATCATCACTAGGACCAATCAATAAAGAGTCTAAGTACTCAATCAAAGGCGGCATGACCAGCTCATAACCCCAGGTAGAAAACATATCGACTAACTCACGGCGATTTTTCTCCAGCCATGCGGATTCTTCCGGCAGTGATTCCTCAATACCCTCGGGCAAAAGCCAAAGATCTTTACTCATGTTAATTTAAAATTCTTAGTATATAGAGAAAAGCTATTCCCACAGTCATGCTTACTAATCCAATTATGCGCAAAACCTGATCAGGCATTTGCGTTAGTTGGGCTAAAGCTTGTCGGAACTTATCAGGTGCAAGAAATGGAATTATGCCCTCAAAAACTAGAACCAGCGCAATCGCAACCAGTAATTCATTCCACATAAATTAGATTAGCCATGGTTAGGATTAACCTAAATTAATTTAATTTTGTTCAGACTTTTTAAAATAGCGGAAGAATTCGGAATCAGGCTCCATAATCAAAATGTCATTATTACTATTAAAAGTATAAATATACGCTTTCAAACTACGCGTAAAACTATAAAACTCCGGATCCTGAGTGAATGCTTGCGCATAAATTTCTGCTGACTTCGCATCGCCGTCACCACGCACCTGCTCAGATTCATTATAGGCATTCGCCAAAATCACCGTGCGCTCTCTGTCCGCCTTGGCACGAAGCACTTCAGCCTGCTCTCGACCACGTGCACGAAAATCTTTTGCAACACGATCCCGTTCAGCACGCATATTTTTAAATACGGAGTCACTAACAGTATCGGGTAGATCAATTTTACTTACACGAACATCCACCACTTCGATACCAAAGTTTTTAGCCTCTTCATTAGATTGAATTTGAATCACATCCATGATTTCTGCACGCTCACCAGAAACTACTTCTTGAATTGTGCGCTTGCCAAACTCATTTTTAAGACCATCCACTAATATGAGCTCTAAACGTTGATTGGCTTTAGTTTCTATACCACTGGTAGCAAGATAATATTTCTCAACATCTTTAATTCGCCATTTAGCGAAGAAATCGACTTTCACATATTTCTTTTCATTTGTTGGAAACTCAGTTGGCGGCACATCCAGCGTTAAAATACGTTTATCGTATTTTTCAATGATATTCATGACTGGAATTTTAAAATGCAAACCAGGCGGTATATTTGCTTTCTCGACTTTCCCAAACTTCAACTTAATAGCTGTTTCTCTCTCGTCTACCTGAAATGTAAACGAGAACAAACCAACAAGAGCTATAGCAATAATGGCTATTAATATTTTTGCATTCATCTTATCGACCCTCACGCTCAGGCCGAAGACCTGATCCTGTTTGATTGCTCAACCCAAATTTTTCACTATTATTTGTATTACTTTGAGAGCCTGAAATAGCACGCTGTTTCATAATTTGATCCAGTGGTAAATACATCATGTTATTACCACCTTCCACATCAATAAGCACTTTATTGCTATTCGCATAAACAGACTCAACTGCTTCAAGATATAAACGCTCACGAGTCACCGCAGGGGCTTTTTGATATTCCGCTAAAAGTTTTAAAAAACGTTTTGCCTCACCTTCGGAGTTTGCAATGGCGCGGTCACGATATGCATCTGCTTCTTGTAAAAATCTTGCTGCTTCACCACGCGCTTGAGGAAGTATGCTATTTGCGTATGCTTCAGCTTCTTTTATGTAACGGTCATAGTCCTCGCGAGACTTAATCGCATCATCAAATGCCTCTTTAACTTGATCAGGCGGTAAAGATTTTTCTAAGTTCACTTTCTGAATAAAAATTCCAGACTCATAGCTATCTAGAATTTCTTGCAGCAGTAGTCTCGTTGCAGTAGATAATTGCGCACGACCTTCAAACAAGACAAAATCAATGGTGCTTTTACCCACGATCTCACGCAGTGCACTTTCCATTGCATCTTTAACGGTTTTATCCGGATCGCGAACATTGAATATATAATCTTCAGCATCGCCAATTTTATATTGTGCTTCCAGTGACACACCAACGATATTTTCATCTTGTGTCAACATTGCAGTTTTGTTTGTAACTTCACGCACTTCGTCAACGTTTACAATTTCCACTGTCTCAATCGGGTATGGTAGTTTCCAGTTCAAACCTGCACTAGTTGTTTGTTTGAACTCACCAAACCGTAGCTCGACACCTCTTTCCGCCTGCTTAACAATATAGAAACCAAATCTGTCATAGATTCCCCAGATAGCGATGGCTGCCACTACCGCAAATAACAGTATCGGCTTTCCAGAACCCGCAGAACCTGAAGACGAACCTCCGCCACTACCAAAAATTCCACCGAATTTTTTTGTTAGATTACGAAATACATCATCAAGATCAGGTGGACCCTGATTGCCTGAGTTCTGACCCCAAGGATCTTTATCTTTATCACCGCCTGGGCTATTCCAAGGCATAGGACTCTCCAAAAATGGTTACAGGTTTAATTCTAATAAGACGCGAATCTTGTATTCTATCAAGACAATAGAAAAAGTCAGCTTATAAGCTTGCGCGTTGTACAGATTCTTCCGAAATTTTATATTCCGTAAATTTTTTAAGCATATTTAGTGGAATTTCAGCCTCTATCTGCCAATAGCCTTGATCATCGGCAAACTCTTGTAGTACAGTACCCTTACTATATAGCTCACTACGCAAGCCCCCTTCGGCAGGTGGCAAAGATAACCACAGGCGCTCAACTTGCTGCTCAAAATACTGTCGTAATGCCTGAACTAACAGATCTTGACCATCACCGTTTAAGGCTGATAACCATACATTCTTAATGTTGCCATGGGAATCCAGGTCAACATTTGGCAACATATTGATCTGGTCTATTTTGTTATAGACCATAATTTGCGGCACCTCTAAGGCATCAATCAACTTTAACACTGCCTGCACTTGCTGAATATTGTTATCACGGTTTGGATCACTTGCATCAACGACATGTAATAACACGTCTGCTTCTTGCGTTTCTTGTAAAGTTGCATGAAAGGATTCAATTAAATCATGCGGCAAATCTTGTATAAACCCAACTGTATCCGCCAACACAATGTGTTGACCCTTTGAAATTTGCATGCGGCGCAAAGTCGGATCTAATGTTGCAAATAGTTTATCTGCAGAATAAACACTGGAGTCCGTTAAACGATTAAACAACGTAGACTTTCCTGCATTGGTGTAGCCCACAACCGCAACGGTAGGAGTGGTCGCTTTTCTGCGTGATGCACGCCCTTGATTACGCTGCTTACGAAGTTTCTCTAAGCGTTGTGAAAGCTGCTTAATTCGCAGTCTTAGCATACGCCTATCCGACTCAAGTTGTTTTTCACCTGGACCGCGCAAACCAATACCACCTTTTTGACGTTCCAAGTGGCTCCAACCTCGAACTAAACGGGTAGAGAGATATTTTAATTGCGCAAGTTCGACTTGTAGTTGACCTTCATAAGATCGCGCACGTTGCGCAAAGATATCCAAAATCAATCCGGTTCGATCTAACACACGCTTTTCACATATCTTTTCTAAGTTACGTTCCTGACTTGGAGACAGAGAAAAGTTAAAGATGATGATGTCTGCGTCTAAGGAGTGCGCCAAAGAATGAATTTCATTAACCTTGCCACTACCAATCAATAACTTTGCATCAGGAATACTACGCTGCACACATACTACTGTTGCAATTTCAGCACCGGTTGAACGCACCAGATCCTTAAACTCATTTAGATCCTGGTTTCCCGCAGCGCTGCTAAATTCAACGTGCACGAGAATGGCACGCTGACCAAGATCTGGACGCTCAAACAAAGGCAGATCCCGAAAGATTTGTTAAGAAAGAAAGCAAGTTATTCAGGTTGCTCATCGGCCATCGGCATTTTCACCATGCGTGAAGGCACAATAGTTGAAATTGCATGTTTGTAGACCATTTGATTCACACTGTTTTTAAGTAGCACTACGAACTGATCGAATGAATCAACTTGTCCTTGCAGCTTGATTCCATTCACTAAATATATTGATACGGGTACTTTTTCTTTTCGCAGAGCATTCAGAAAGGGTTCTTGTAAAGTTTGACCTTTTGCCATTGTCCTAAACCTCTAGTTATTGTTATTTTTATTATTCCTAATGAGCATTCAACAATTCTGCTTGACTCTCTCATTACACTATTAGTGTACCAGTTCAGCTACTAGTTCAGCTATGCCAAATAAGTCTGTATTTGTTGATGTACATCATGAATATTAGGCTTTTCAGCAGAAATGGTAGATAAGGATGACTCGCTTCTCAACCAAGTAAGCTGGCGTTTAGCTAGCTGACGGGTGGCAATTATAGCCTTTTCTCTCATCATCGTGACATCGTATTCACCAGCCAAGTACTTCCACGCTTGCCGATAACCCACCGAGCGCATGGAGGGCAAATCCTCATGCAACGTATCGCACTGAAACAGCTTTTGCGCTTCCTCTAAAAAGCCTTGCTCCAGCATCAGATCAAATCGTTGTTCTATAAGCTTATGTAAACGCGCACGATCTTCAGGAATCAGCGCAAATTTTAATGGCTTAAAAGGTAACTCATTCTGCTCAGACTCTGCATGCCAATCACTAATCGGTACTCCTGTAAGTTCATACACTTCCATTGCACGTTGAATGCGTTGTGGATCATTTGGATGAATTCGCTCAGCTGCTAACGGATCTACCTCTGCAAGCCGAGCATGCACAAACTCCCAACCTTTTTCTTGCGCTATATCACTAATCTTTTTTCTAACTGCAGGATCTGCACTAGGCATCTTAGAAAGACCACGCAATAGAGCACCAAAATATAGCAACGTGCCACCCACTAGCAGCGGAATTTTATTATTACCATGCGATTCTTTTATTAAACGCAACGCGTCATCGCGAAAATTTGCTGCAGAATAACTTTGATTAGGCTCCAAGATATCAACTAAGTGATGAGGGTATTTTTTTAAAGTTTCTACATCAGGTTTAGCAGACCCAATATCCAAACTTCGATACACCATTACCGAATCAACGCTAATAATGTCGCAAGGAAATTCATCCGCAATCGAAAATGCAAGATCAGTCTTACCACTTGCGGTAGGACCCATTAAAAATATTATGGGAGAATCTAACAACGGAGATTTATTATTTTATTACTGGCCGCGCTTAAATAATTTATCAAGTTGGTCGATACTAAGCTGCACCCATGTTG
>CAYXVH010000049.1:0-8445 GCA_964468615.1 uncultured Thiotrichales bacterium
TAGATATTTGCCAATTATAAGACAATAAATTATAGGACTATAAGTTTGCACGTATCCAATCTGGCACGGATTGAAGTGCTGCTTCGAGTGCAGCAGGATCAGTGCCACCCGCTTGTGCCATATCAGGACGCCCACCACCCTTGCCACCAACTTGTACCGCTACCGCATTTACTAAGTCGCCAGCTTTGATACGATTAGTCTGATCTTTGGTCACGCCAGCAATCAAACTTACCTTATTACCACTACTGGTAGCTAAAACAATCGCCGCACTTCCGAGCTTGTTCTTTAGTTGATCTAAGGTGTCTCGTAAAGATTTAGGATCAGCCCCTTCAATTTTGTGTGCTAAAACTTTCATACCATCGATTTCAATTGCAGACGATGCTAAATCACTACCCGCTTGAGTCGCTAATTTTCCCTTTAACTGATCAAGTTCTTTTTCTAATATTCGATTGCGTTCAACCAACTGCACGATTTTATCCTTAGCTTCGGATCTAGAAACTTTTACAGCATCAGCAATACTGGCTAACTGATTTTCATTGTCTTTAATCCACTGCAGTGCACCTTCACCTGTAACCGCTTCAATTCGGCGAACGCCGGATGCAATGCCAGTTTCAGAAATAATTTTAAAAACTCCTATATCACCTGCACGGTTTACATGTATCCCACCACATAACTCCACTGAAAACTCACCAATGGAAAGTACGCGTACTTCATCGCCATATTTTTCACCAAACAACGCCATCGCCCCAGCTTCGAGCGCTTTATCTTTTGACATGGTTTTTGCAGTCGCTACCGTGTTCAGGCGAATTTGATGATTCACGATGCCTTCAATTTGTTGCAAGTGTTGATCGCTAATTGGTGCATCATGTGAGAAATCAAAACGCAAACGATCTGGCGCAACCAATGATCCCTTCTGTTGAACATGCTTACCTAATACTTCTCGTAAAGCAGCATGCATAAGATGGGTTGCAGAGTGATTTAATACCGTAGCCTGTCGATGAATCGCATCAACCATAGCCTTAACTTGATTGCCTACCTTTATAGCACCAGATGTTTGTTTGCCGATATGTGCATGTGCATTACCTTGCTTTTGAGTATCCGTTACCACAAAGCTTGCTTGCTTATTTGTCAATAAACCTTGATCACCAACTTGGCCACCCGACTCTGCATAAAAAGGGGTTTGGTCAAGAATAACGAGTCCAGCTTCACCTTCTTTAATCGTATCTACACTATCGTTATTAACAAAAATCTCTTTGACAACACCTTCACCTTCAATGTATTCATATCCTGTAAATTCTGAATCGGTTAATACTGCAATGGATGCATCATAGTCCACATCAAAGCGACTGGCTTGACGCCCACGCTCACGTTGCGCTTCCATTTGCTTTTGGAAACCACTTTCATCAATTTTTAAATTTTGCTCACGAGCAACATCTGCAGTTAAATCAGCTGGAAACCCATAGGTATCATAAAGTTTAAATACGGTTTCACCTGAAATGGTGTCACCCGTTAAACTTTTTATATCATCCTGCAAGATACGCATGCCTTGATGCAGCGTTTCATTAAAACGTTGTTCTTCTGCTGCTAATACTTTCTCTACGCGCTGCTGGGCATCCACTAGCTCTGTATATGCTGACCCCATATTATCTACTAATGGTTGAACAAGTTTATGGAAAAACGGCTCAGTAATACCTAGTTTATTTCCATGCCGTGCTGCACGACGAATAATGCGACGCAACACGTAACCACGACCTTCATTAGAAGGAATCACACCATCTGTAATCATAAAACTACATGAACGTATATGATCTGCTATTACACGCAGCGAAGGGTTGGAAGTATCTTTTATATTTGCAATATCAGCAGTGGTTTTAATAATTCCAGTAAAAAGATCAGTATCATAATTATTCGTAACGCCTTGCAGGATAGCTGCAAGTCTCTCCAAACCCATACCAGTATCTACTGAAGGTTTTGGTAGTGGATTTAAGTTGCCTTTTTTATCGCGATCATATTGCATGAACACCAGGTTCCATATTTCTACGTAGCGATCACCATCTTCTTCAGGTGTTCCTGGTGGGCCGCCTGGTACTTTATCCCCGTGGTCATAAAATATTTCCGTACACGGACCGCAAGGACCGGTATCGCCCATCGACCAAAAATTATCTTTGGCACCAATGCGCGCCAGCTTTTTTGGATCTACTTTTATCTCATTTAGCCAGATATCTGCGGCTTCGTCGTCCTCTTCAAAAACCGTCACCCATAATTTTTCTTCTGGCAAACCAACCACTTTAGTCAGAAAGTCCCACGCATAGTGAATCGCTTCGGTTTTAAAGTAGTCACCAAAACTAAAATTTCCCAACATTTCGAAAAAGGTGTGATGTCTTGCGGTATAACCCACATTTTCTAGATCGTTATGTTTACCACCGGCACGAACACAGCACTGACTTGAGGTTGCACGGGTATAATTGAGCACTTCTTTACCGAGAAATACTTCTTTGAATTGCACCATGCCAGCATTGGTGAATAACAAGGTAGGATCATTACCAGGCACAAGTGGGCTAGACGGTACGATTTCGTGACCGTTTTCCTTAAAATAATTTAAAAATGCGCTGCGAAGTTCTGAGCTAAGTTCCATATCGACTACAATGGACGCCATCAATAGCGTCTCAAAATGATTTTATGATCCGAATGTACTGAATGTTTTTTGGATTATATCACCAGTAAAGCCACGGGATTGAAGGAAACGCATACGTTTGGCCCGCTCACTTGCAGTATCTAACAGCTTACCGCCGAATTTTTTTTCATAGGCCTGACATGCCGTGTCTAACCAGATTTTATCGTTAAACTCGACAAAGACATCAACTAGATCTGAAGAAACTCCACGCTGTTGAAGCTCTTGCTTAATTTTGAGAGGACCGTAGCCGCGTTTGCGGCGCATATGAACATAGCTTTCTGCATATCGCTCATCACTTTGTAAACCATCCTGGATGAGAACTTCCATCTGTTCTTCGATTTCACTATCTGTAAAATCTTTGGCTTTAAGTTTACGAGTGAGCTCTAGGCGTGTGTGCTCACGCCTAGCTAAAATATCAAGTGCAGAATTACGTACGGACTGTTCTTGTTGATTAGAATTAGGCTTCAGTCGCTTCTTCCTCTGCTGCGGTGTCGTCTGCTTCTGCGTCTTGATTTAAGTCATCAGCACTTGGCAACAATTGCGCACGCAATCTTTGGTCAATTTCATTCGCCATTTCAGGATTTTCAAGTAAATAAGCACGTGCATTCTCTTTGCCTTGCCCGATACGCTCTTCATTATAGCTATACCAAGACCCTGCTTTATTCACCATGTCATATTCGACACCCATATCAATCAACTCACCCAATCTAGAAATCCCTTCTCCATATAGAATTTCAAACTCGGCTTTCTTAAATGGAGGTGCCAATTTATTTTTCACAACTTTCACGCGAGTTTCGTTACCAAGAATCTCATCACCTTTCTTAATTGCACCAATTCGACGAATGTCTAAACGAACCGATGCATAAAACTTCAAGGCGTTACCACCTGTTGTGGTTTCTGGGCTACCGAACATGACGCCAATCTTCATACGAATTTGGTTAATGAAAATCACCATGGTGTTAGAGCGTTTAATGTTACCGGTGAGTTTACGCAACGCTTGTGACATCAAACGTGCCTGCAAGCCCATATGCGAATCACCCATATCACCTTCAATTTCAGCACGCGGGGTTAATGCAGCAACTGAATCCACCACCACCACATCTACTGCACCAGAGCGCACCAACATATCGGTAATTTCTAATGCTTGCTCACCATTGTCTGGTTGTGAAACCAGAAGATCATCTACATTTACGCCAATTCTTTCTGCATACGAAGGATCAAGCGCATGTTCCGCATCAACAAATGCTGCAGTACCGCCCATCTTTTGACATTCAGCGATAACTTGTAATGTAAGAGTCGTTTTTCCAGATGATTCAGGCCCGTATACTTCAACTACGCGCCCTCTTGGCAAACCACCAATACCCAGTGCGACATCTAATGCTAAGGAACCCGTTGAAACCACTTCTATATCGCGCGCAGCGGTAGAATCACCCAAGCGCATCACTGCGCCTTTACCAAATTGTCTTTCAATTTGACCTAGTGCGGCCACTAGTGCTTTTTTACGATTCTCGTCCACTGGTACTACCCCTACGTTTATGGCCTATGTAAGGCCTATGTCTTGAATTTTGTTTTGTTGCTACTGAAGTTATTAATAGCTCGATTATCTTGGCACATTCGAAGTGCAAAAACACTTACTGCGTCATTTAAATTTACTTATGTAAATTACTCCTCTCTTAGGAACGAGTATGTTGCAAGCGTATTGTATCGAGTTATTTCTCCATCTGTAATAGATTCAAGTAAATGAAACTCAGTTGCTGCCCAAGTAATTGTAAAAGGGATATCGGGAAAATCTGCCTTAGGAACATTCTTAAACAACGTCACATGTGGTTTATAAATTCGTTCCTCTGTATTAGCACCGCAATTTTCTGCTATAGATTTTAGATGGTTAACTAATCTAGTTAATTCTCTAGGATAGGAAGAACAACCAAGCCACAATATTTGCGAGAGTTTAAAATATCCGTATAGATCTAAGCGTAATGAAAATGTTTGCACAAATGTTTGCACCATCTTTTTTTCCAAACACTTACGCTCACTAGCTTCTAATTCACCTAAAAATTGCAAAGTAATATGCAGATTATTATTAGGAACTGGACGCACTCCTTTTACAATAGGAAATGACCTAGACAACTCTACCAACTGAGCATGAACTTGTGGATCAGGTAATAACGCAAAAAATAAGCGTTTTTTAGCCATGTAGTCTCTTTATTAGTTGTTCGATAGCAGCATGAACTGATTGTTCGCGGACTGATTGTCGATCACCCTTAAACAAGTATTTAACTGCAGTAGTAGACTGATTTTTAACCGCTGTGGCAATAAACACTGTGCCTACCGGGTTAGATTCACTCCCTCCACTGGGGCCTGCTATACCGGTAATAGAAGCACTAACATCTGCATCACTATTATGAAGAACACCTGCTGCCATTTGTTCAGCAATCTGTGAGCTTACTGCGCCATGTTCATCAAGCACATTAGCTTGTACTCCTAATAAACGAATTTTAGACACATTACTGTATGTCACAAACCCACATTCAAACCAATTAGAACTGCCATTTAGTGAAGTGCACCATTGGGCAAGCATTCCACCGGTACATGATTCTGCTACTGCAATAGTTAAGTTTTTTTCTACTAATTGTTCTGCCAATTGTTGAATTAAGATTTCTATTGGAGATTTACTATTTGGAATCTTCTTATCTGACACACACATCACCACGGTCAATTAGCATTTATTAATTTTTCTAGGTAGTTGGATATTATTTGAGCTGCCTAAAAAAGCTTTCTTCGTTAGACTGCAATTTATGATCGCACGCCCTCCAATAAAACACACCCCAATGATGCAACAATATTTGCGCATCAAAGCAGAATATCCCGATATGTTGCTGTTCTATCGTATGGGTGATTTTTTCGAGCTATTTTTTGAAGATGCAAGGCGTGCAGCAAAACTTCTTGATCTCACCTTAACCTCTCGCAACAAGAATTCTGTGGATGAAATTCCTATGGCGGGGGTACCCGTACATGCCACGGAAGGTTATTTAGCAAAATTATTAAAACGTGGTGAATCAGTTGCGATATGCGACCAAATTGGTGACCCCGCAACTAGCAAAGGATTGGTCGAACGAAAAGTCACTCGTGTGATCACACCTGGAACCGTTATTGAAGAAGAATTACTAGAACGGAGAAAAGATAATTATCTACTCGCAATATGCGCTCATGAAAATAGTTATGGATTAGCCTATATAGATTTAAGCTCTGGAAAGTTCTTGTTACAAAATTGTAATTCTTTACAGGAATTACAAGATGAAGTAGATCGAATCCAACCAGCAGAAATATTATTAGCAGAAGACTCACTACTTAATACAGATCTTGCAGCCTTAATGGATAAATGCGCCTCTAGATCTATTCCAACTTGGCATTTTGAATATGAATCTTCCATCACCGCATTGTGCAAACAATTTGGCACGAGAGATTTAAGCGGATATGGCTGTGATAATTATCCATTAGCGATATCTGCTGCCGGCGCAGTACTGCAATACATCAAAGATACTCAAAAAACACAGCTGCCTCATATAGACGGACTACAGGTTTGTCATAAAGACGAATTCTTAGCCATAGACAGTGTTACGCGAAAAAATCTCGAAATAGAAGTTTCCACACAGGGTGATTCAAAACACAGTTTAGTGAATGTATTAGACAAAACCGCAT
The DNA here is from genome assembly GCA_964468615.1 of uncultured Thiotrichales bacterium. Classification (GTDB taxonomy): domain Bacteria; phylum Pseudomonadota; class Gammaproteobacteria; order UBA4575; family UBA4575; genus JABDMD01. Next base: position 6,374 of record CAYXVH010000049.1, read on the forward strand.
GCGCAATGGGTTCACGCTGTTTACGATCATGGTTAATCCAACCAACACGAATCAAAAGCACTTTAGCATTGCGTCACGCTGCAATTTCCGAGTTTTTGCAACAGAACAATTACAGTGATCTCCATAACCTTCTCACAGATATAAAAGATATAGAACGTATCCGTAGCCGCATAGCTTTAAAAACGGTTCAACCTAGAGATTTGGATGCACTACGTTCGACGCTGCAATGTATTCCTGCTATTCAAACACAGCTTAATAATTATAAAAATGAGTTATTAACTGAATCATCAGAATTATTAAATCATCATAAAAGTTTAAACCTTAAGCTTGAAAATGCTTTAGGAGAAGAACTACCTGCACTCATTCGTGACGGCGGAGTAATTAAGCCTGGTTATGATGGAGAACTTGATGAGCTACGCAACACCAGCACGAACGCAAATCAGTTCTTAATTGATTTAGAACAACAAGAAAAAAGCGCTACAAATATTGCCAACTTAAAAGTTTCATACAATCGTATACACGGATACTACATTGAAATACCACGCAGCCATGCAGATCAAGCACCCGAACACTACACACGCAGACAAACCCTAAAAAACACAGAACGCTATATTACCCCTGAGCTTAAAAAGTTCGAGGATAATGTACTCAGCGCAAAAGAACGCTCACTGAAACGGGAAAAATTATTATACGAGCAATTCATTACTGAACTGAATGACGACTTATTAATCATCCAGAATTGCTCCAAAGCTTTAGCACAAATAGATGCATTAGCAACCTTAGCAGAACGTGCGGCCACCTTGCAGTACACGCAGCCCACATTTACAGAAGAAAATTGCTTGTACATCAAACAAGGTAGACATCCCGTTATTGAGAATGTGCAGAGCGAACCTTTTACGGCTAATGACGCATTCTTAGATGAGGAACGGAAACTATTGCTTATCACAGGCCCTAACATGGGTGGCAAGTCGACCTATATGCGCCAAATTGCACTCATAACATGGCTTGCATATAGCGGAAGCTTTGTACCCGCAACAGAATTAACCATTGGCCCGATTGATGCCATCTACACTCGCATCGGTGCATCGGATGATTTAAGTTCAGGCCGATCAACTTTTATGGTTGAGATGACCGAAGCCGCAAACATATTAAACAATGCATCTAAACAAAGCTTAGTACTAATGGATGAAGTGGGACGAGGCACCAGTACGTACGATGGATTATCCCTTGCTTGGAGTTGCGCAGAACATCTTAGCGAGGTTAACCATTCCTATAGTTTATTTGCCACGCATTACTTTGAACTAACCCAACTACCTGAACTTTTTAACAATATTCACAATGTGCATATTGATGCCATCGAACACAATGAAAAAATAATATTTTTACATGCAGTCAAAGAAGGCCCAGCTAGTCAAAGTTATGGCTTACAGGTTGCACAACTTGCAGGCATACCAAAATCAGTAATTGCCAGCGCAAAACTAAAATTGAAACAATTGGAATCAGAAATGGTACAAACTAAATCAACTAATCAGCAATCCCAACTTGGTTTAGCGCTAGAAGAAGAAATCACACACCCTAGCGTTGAATACTTAGAAAACGTAGAGCCAGACGAACTTACCCCAAAAGAAGCATTAGAGATATTATATAAATTAAAATCACTAAGTTAAATGTATGCTTCGACCGCCATGGATGCAGGAGGCAGAGGAACGCAGGAGCAGTTTGCCGAGGAGCAAATTTCTGCCGGACAATTAGCGAGCACATGAATGTACGAGCATGCGTCGCATCTTGGACGATACAAACAGATCAATTTTATTTAAAAAATGTCTGCTTTCGGCCAAAAGCGGTCATTTAATGCTCATAAGCCATCGTTCTAAATGTTAAATTAACTCTAGGCTTGTTTACCGTTTTAGTTGGTGGCAAGCAATGAAGCCAATGTGATTGAGTTGTACTTTTCATAACAAGCAAGCTTCCGTGATGTAAAACTAATGAAACAACGTCTTTGGAATTTTTATGTTTAAAAGAGAATCTTCGCTCTGCCCCAAAACTTAAAGAGCCAATGGCTCCATTCTTTT
>CAYXVH010000050.1:0-8215 GCA_964468615.1 uncultured Thiotrichales bacterium
GCTTGTAATTTCTTTATCTGTGAATGCCGAATGGCAAACAGAAGATGCAGCAATTATGGGTACTACGATTCGTGTTGAGGTGTGGCATGCAGACGCTAGTGTTCGTCAACAAGGTATAGATAAAGTTTTAGAGGAAATGGAGCGTATTAATCGTTTGATGAGTCCTTATATTGAACAAAGTCAGTTATCGAAAATTAATAAATATGCACATGAAGGGCCTGTGGAAGTTGACCGAGATTTATTTGAACTCATAGAAAAATCATTAGAAGTTTCGCGTCTTACCAATGGAGCATTTGATATTACCTATGCAAGTGTCGGGCACTTGTTCAATTATCGTAAAGAAATAAAACCCACTGCAGAAGAGATTGCGGCTGCAAAATTATTAATTGATTATAAAAATTTAGTTCTCGATAAGGCTCAATTGAGCATATTATTTTTAAAGCAAGGCGTAAAAATTGATTTAGGTGGAATAGCAAAAGGTTTTGCGGTAGATCAATCGATTCAACATTTACAAGATTTAGGTATTAAGCACGCATTGGTGTCAGCCGGTGGAGACACACGCTTATTGGGTGACAGGCATGGTCGTGCATGGTTGGTAGGCATACGCGATCCAGCGAATACTGAAGAAGTCATTGTTATGTTGCCATTGCAAGATGAAGCACTGTCTACATCTGGTGATTATGAGAGATTCTTCGTTGAGGATGGTAAGAAATATCATCATATTATACATCCGACAACAGGTTATTCGGCTAGCGAGGTGCGAAGTGCTTCCATACTTGCGAGTGATTCGACCACTACAGATGCGCTATCTACCAGCATATTTGTAATGGGTGCGAGTAAAGGTCTTGAATTGTTGAATAGTTTGGGTGGGGTTGAAGGTGTGATCGTCGATCAGCAAGGAAAACTTTACTATTCAGAAGGCCTGGAAAAAGAACAACAAAAGGAAGGAAACTCCGCAAATTCAAATATTGATGTGAAGTGATTCACACTTAACATTCCCTATAAATATATTCAAATTCGGTACGGTAATTTTAATTACCACCTGTCCATTTGTTTTGACCGTTAGTGCTCTTGTGACGGTTCCGCTCATTTAACCAGAGAATAATCGTCTCATATAGTCCTTTTAAATCAAGTAGATAGGGCTATTACGTAAGATTGCTTGTAGCCTCAATAAATTTGATGTTAACGACTGAATCTACGTGAGTTTTTACATTAGAGAAGCATCTATTTCGCTTTCGGAGCTGGTTATGAGAAGGAATTTTACACATATTTGGTTTGCGATGATTGCCATGTGTTGTGCACTGGCTGTGTTATCTGGTTGTAAGACTGGGTCATCGACATCTTCAGAAGGCTTTACATCAATCAATGGTGATTTCCCCGTTGTGTATGCTGAAAGAAATTTAGATGCAGTAGGGGATCCTACAGATGGCGTAACCTTTTCAGCTGGTGGTGACCTTATGTATAAGGATGCCTCTATCCCAGTAATTTTACCTATCAATATCACTGCAGGTTATACGCAAGGCCTTGGTGATGTTTCTGATCCTGCGACTAACTCTGATGCTACTAAAGTAGTTTTCTCGATGCGTGGTCCAAATGATGAAACATTCAGTCTATGGGAAATGGATGTTGCAACCAAACAATATGCGCCTTTAATGACCGATGCGATAGCAGCAGAATTTGGTGACGATGTAGATCCTGCGTACTTGCCAGATGGCCGAATAGTATTTAGTTCAAATCGTCAAAAGCGTATGCAAGAAATGATGCTAGACCAAAATATTGTAAGACACAAAACCTTAGATGAATATGAAAGAGAGCCAGCATTACAGTTACACGTGTTGGATCCAGTAACTCAAGACATTACGCAAATATCATTCAACCAAAGTCATGATCGTAATCCTACGGTATTAAAAGATGGTCGCATTATGTTTAGTCGTTGGGATCATTTAGCGAATCGTAATCATTTCCCAATCTTCACCGTGAACCCAGATGGCACCGACATGTTTGTTATGTATGGTGCATTCAGTCCTGGTAATTCTTTGTTACATCCAATGGAACAGAGGAATGGCAGAATCATGTCTACATTAATGCCTTTATCTGGTACTGACGAAGGCGGTCCGATTCTTTCTATTGATACAGCTAATTACTCTGAACATTGTGAGCCAGCACCAGGTGTTGCTCCGGGTTGTAACGGCCAAAGTGACATGCAATTTAACAATCAACCTGTAACTTATGATGGTAGTTTTTCAGCAGGTGGTCGTTACACAACACCTTACCCGCTTTGGGATGGCACTAATAGAGCCTTGGTTTCTTATGCGATTCCACCAAATGCTGATTTTGGCGGAATTCCAACTGAAACGCATCCATTTAATGGTTCTGTAAAACAAGTGTTTGGTCCAACAAAATACCAAATTTGGATGGTGGATTTTAATTCACAAGTAGCGCGTGTTGTGCAAACAAATAGTCCAGGTAAAGCGTTGGTAGATCCAGTAGCACTTTTCCCACGTGCGTTAAGTGATTACCCGTTAATAATTCCTGAAAAGCCTGTTGATCCGGTTATGGCTGCTGAGCCAAATGGTTTAGGTAATGGCCAAGGTATGGGTGTGTTAGGCGTAAAGTCCGTATACCACACTGACTTTTTAGATATTATGGGCGACCGTGTTCTTAAGCCTGCATTAGGTGAAAATATTCCTAAAAATGGTGGTATTCCAGATTTATTAGCGATGAAGGATCCAAATAATCCTAGTTATTTAAATCGTCCTGGTTATTTCGCGCGTGTAACACGTGCTTTACCAACACCGCCTGGAATTTCCAGGAGTGCAATTGGTCGTACCAATTTTGAAATGCAGGAAGTATTAGGCTACGTGCCTGTAGAACCTGATGGTTCGGTGTTGGCGAAAGTTCCTGCTGACTCTGCATTAACAATTACCGTATTAGATGAGTCGGGTCGTGCTTTCCAAACGCATACTAATTGGTTACAAGTGCGTCCTGGTGAAACGAGGACATGTAGTGGTTGCCATTCACCAAGACGTGCTGCGTCTGCACTAAACGTTTTTCCAATTGCAGGTAGTCATGCGAATGCATTAGGTGCAGAAACTATGGCTGAAACACGTGCGCGCTTAGGTGGTGGGGCTGCACCAAGCTTAAATTCAGATGCAGTATTCACAGAATTTTGGTCAGCTAACCTTGAACAAGACTTTACTTTGTCATTAGCGAACCTAACTACACCTGTTCCAGACAATGGTCGAATCGATTATGTAACACATATTCAGCCACTGTTCGAAAAAGATCGAGGTGCTGATACGTGTACCAGTTGCCACAACAATAATTTATTGTTAGATCCAATTTCTGGCGGATTAACACTTGAAGGTGGCTTATCAGGGTTTGCGGGTCATATTATTTCTTACGATCAGCTAATGCGTGGCCCATTTAAAGTGGACGAAAATGGTATACCGCTTCCACCATTTGTGAATAGTAATGGACGAGTAGTATTCCCACGTGGTCCAGCATTAGTTCGAGTGGGTAGTTCAGCTAATAGTTCGCGTACCAGTCATCTAGTTGAAACTCTACACAACACCAAGTTAAGAGCGGGTGGTAGTTACAGCCTTGGGTTGACAGATCACTCCGCTATGATGACAGCGGATGAAAAATGGTTGATTTCAACTTGGGTAGATGTGGGTGCACAATATACAAATGAACCTTATGAACTGGTTAATGGGCAATATGTAGTACGTGATGCAATTGTTTCCAGTAGAAGTGTTAGCCGTTCTGTATTTAATGACACCATACATCCTATTTTGAAAACTGAATGCATGTCTTGTCATGCACCAGAAGGGTTTGGCGCAGAGTCTTCTGAAGATCCTCAACAATTTGCAGATGAAAATAATGAAGAACACGAATTCAATCGATTCGTGCTAACCGGTAATCAACGTGGTGACTTTAATGTTACACGTGCAATGATCAACAATCTTTGTGATCCAAAGAATAACGTTTTATTACTGCGACCAAGTTCAGATAATATTGCACCAAATTTGCCACATCCGCAGATACTGGTGGACATAAATGAACCACTAGGCGCCACTCAGCCGGTATTTTCAGACGACGGTCTAGATCCCTCCTATCAGGCTATATTTGACTGGATTAGCATAGGGGCAGCTAGTAATCCAACCTGTCTAAATTAGTAAATAAAACAGAGGTTTGTCGTGCAATCTATATTGCGACTGGTGCTACTAGTCGCGGTAGCACCAATTATTTTTATTCAAGGATGTGACAGTACATCCAACGAATCACTGCCTAACAGTGGTGTGAGCCTATGCATCAATCTTTATGAGACATGTGTAGATCCAATAATGCATAACACCACATCTGATGGGCAGTCTTGTTCACAAAATGGGTGTCATAACATAGTGTCTCCAGCTGCAGGATTTGGATTAACACCAGGAGCTGCAATGGGCTCTCTGCAAATGATGATGAACTTCAGTGCTGTCGAAGCGCGAACTTTAAATAATAATTTACTTTTAACTAGAGTTACAGGGGTAGGGCATCCTACGGGTGGTGCACGTTTCAATTCAGCAAGTATTTGTTATAACGCAATTTCTGAATGGCGTTCTATCTCAGCTCCTACAGATGGCTCTGCATGTTCAATAGCACCAGCCACTATTCCTAACTGCACATTAATCATGGCTAATCCTGCGGTTAACGTAGCAGGTTGCGCACCATAAATTCTATGAAAGAAAATAATAACAGTAGATATTTTTTTGGCTTTTCCCAAAATATAACTCACTCTTTTGTAGTGCTTTTATTTTCAATGCTTGCGTTTACACCTTTTTCTAATGCATTTGCTGAGAAAGAATTTCAACGCGTAAAAATCGTTGATCCCTATATTGAATTACACACCGGCCCAGGTCGGGGTTATCCAATTTTCCATGTGGTTAAACGCCATGACTGGATCGACATCATGAAGCGTAAAACAGATTGGTTTAAAGTTAGAAATGATCGTGGTGTAGAAGGTTGGGTAAGTCGTGCGCAAATGGAACAAACCTTAACGGTTGCGGGTATTCCTAAATCATTTAGAGATGTTTTATACGATGACTATTTGCATCGACGTATTGAATTTGGAATTTCAGCTGGTGAATTTGATAGTGACCCAATTGTATCTGCGCGACTTGCGTATAAATTTACCGAAAATATTGCACTTGAATTTCAAGTTTCTAAAGTTGCAGGCAAATTATCTAGTTCAGATATTTACGCAGTTAATTTAGTTTCTACACCTTTTCCAGACTGGCGTCTCACGCCGCATTTCACTATTGGATACGGACGTTTTGAAAACGAGCCAAAAGGTGCCTTAGTTCAAAATACTGAAACCGAAGACGACTTGGCAAACTACGGTTTGGGAATGCGTTATTACTTAACTAAAAGATTCTTTTTGCGTGGCGATTATCGACGTTACATTGTTTTATCAGAAGATGATCGAAACGATGAGTTTGATGAATTTAGCGCAGGGGTTTCCTTCTTTTTCTGATGCTTAACTTATAGGACATAGCATGAAAGTTAAATTAATACTTATCTTATTATTCATTTTTATTTTGCAACCAGCGCTAGCAAAAGACAATGCTCCGGAGCCGGAATCAACACAAGAGCAAGTGATTGAGCCAGATATTTATCGAAGAGATATTCTCGTGCCACGTATAGATACTGAAAACTTTGAAATAACGGCTTATTACGGCGTGTTAGATATTGAGGATTTTGGTACTGAACCCAGTTATGGCTTACGAGCGGCATATCACATTACGGAAGACTTTTTTATTGAAGGCGCTATTGGTGCCTCTGAGGCTTCCGATGAAACTTTGGAAAATCTAACCACTTTCAATATTTTGCAAAATGAAGATGTCAATTATTACAACGTATCTATTGGTTACAACATCTTTCCTGGCGAAATCTTTCTCGGGCGAAATTTCGCAATGACCAGTAGTTTTTACCTGATGTTTGGAGTAGGCAACGTCGAATTTAATGATGAAGATGAGTTTGCGTATAACGTTGGTTTTGGTATGAAAGTGCTACCCACCGATTGGTTGTCATTGCGTGTAGATGTACGTGACATTGTGTATGAAACCGATTTATTGGGAGATAACGAATTTACCAATAATTTTGAAATCACTGGAAATATTGGTGTGTTCTTCTAATGAGTCTGATTTATGGAATTACTGAGTATTCAAGGAAGCGTAAAGCTATGAGAAAAAAACAATTGATTATTATTGCAGTTACTACCTTGTTTGTTATGAGTTTCGTAAGTGTAGTGGCATTTGCAAAGATTAAAGTAGATAACGCACCAGATTTCGTATTAAAAAGCGCATCTGGAAAAAATGTACGCTTAAGTGAACTTAAGGGACGTATTGTAATGCTAAATTTTTGGGCGACCTGGTGTGGCCCATGTGCTGAAGAGATTCCTCATTTGAATGAGTTACATAAGTCACTTGACCCATATGATTTTGAATTATTGGGTATCAATTTAGATGAAGATCAATCTAAAGCAATGCATTTGGCAAAAAAGTTAGATGTTAACTTTCCAGTGTTATTTGATACAGAAAAGGATGTCAGCAGAAGTTTTGATATTAAAGCAATGCCAACCACTATCATTATTGACCGTGCAGGAAAGATTAGACATGTGAATCGTGGTTTTAAGAAAGGTTATATTGAACGTTACCACCGACAAATTCAGGCACTGAGAAAAGAGTAATGGAAAAGAATGATGGGAAGGGAGTAACATGTGTTTAAGATATCAATAAGAAAGTTATCAGCACTATTTATTGCTTCTGCAATAATTTCTATTAGTGCTTGTTCTTCATTCCGTTTGCCTAGCTTGCCTGATATTGAACCTTGGGTAGCTCCATATGAGCGTGAATATTTGGCAGACCCAATTATGAGCTTTAATAAAGACCCGCTTTCTAATAAATATAGACAACATGTTTTTAATACACGTGAAGGTGCGCGCGGTGCGGGATATGCGCATGGTGGCGGCTGTGGTTGTAACTGATATATAGATAAATGATAAAACCAATGTACAAAATATATCTACTAATAATTTATCTATGTGTTTTTGGCATCCAGAACTCTTGGGCAGAGGTTTTGCCCGAAGAAAGAGCAGACATTGGTTATCACTATTACGACGGTGGTGGTGTTGAAGTTGACGGTGCAATGATGTTGGTACGTAAAAACTTTTCAGGCAAGTATTCAGTATATGGCGGTTATCATCATGACAGCATTAGCGGTGCATCTCCGGATGTTTTAGCCGGTGCAAGTAAATATGATGAAGATCGTGATGAGTATACGCTCGGTGGTACCTACTTGCGTGACAATACACTTATGGATCTTTCCTACACTTACAGTGATGAAGATGATTACGAATCTAACATGGCTAGTTTTGATGTGTCGCACGAAGCATTTGGCGCGCTTACTAAGGTAAATATTGGCGCTTCAATAGGTTCAGATGATGTGGAACGCGTTGACTTGCCGAGCTTTGCAGAAGATCTAGATCGCTATTCTTTTAGAGCAGGAATTTCGCAAGTTATTACAGAAACTTTCGCTATGGCATTTGATTATGAAGCTACAGTAGAAGAAGGCTTCTTAAATAATCCTTATCGCTTTGTCTTTGTTAATGGTGTTTCGCTAGGCAGTGGTTCTGAAGAGTACCCAGATACACGTACAGGGCAAGCCTACTCTCTCAAGGGTATTAAGTATTGGCAGCATCGTGCCTCAACATCTCTCGGCTATCGGTTTTATAGGGACACTTGGGATATTCGCTCGTCTACCGTAGACCTTAATTACTCACAATACATTGGAAATCAATGGGTTGTTGATGTTTATGGGCGCTATTACACGCAAGATGAAGCAGATTTCTTTAGTGACAATTTCAGCACCAGATTGAGATACATGGCGAGAGATAAGGAGCTGAGTTCATTTGATAGTTTTGCATTGGGTGGACGTATTCGCTACGACTTATTTAAAGATTACAAAATGTTACGTGCAGCTTCATTAAATCTCGCGGTTGAGTATTTGGATTTTGACTATGATGATTATTCAGGAGTTAAATCGGTTGCAGATGTAGGAAGTTTAGGTAGCGGTTATACATTTGATGCTACGACGATTCAATTCTACTTTTCAGCATGGTTTTGATTAAGTTTGTGGAGAAAACTTATGTGTAAGAAATTTATTATATTTA
>CAYXVH010000051.1:0-6590 GCA_964468615.1 uncultured Thiotrichales bacterium
TGCTCAACTAAAGCGCATCTTCTTAGAAATGCTCTACAGTAAACATTCACATGCTCGTGCTTTAAATAATAAGTCCAGTTTATTAATTTAATTAAAAATATACATGGCTTAATAAAATAGTTGTCGAAATAATAATTCTCAAGCTATAAAATTAATTTTGAATTAACCAAATAATAGTAATTATAAATTACAAACTTAGGAGGGAATATGTACGACATAATCTACCTATTAATAGCGGTTATTGCGGTATTCGTTATTTGGAGTAATGCGAAGACAGTTGACTGATATTAAGATTATCCAGTTTGGATAATTAGGTTTTCACCTAACAAAAGGAATGGAAGCAAGGGTTTCAGCGTTCAGACTTAGAGAATGAGAGTTGTTGGAGAGAGAGGTTCACTATCTGGTAATTCCGCTGTCATAGAATCCTTGCTTCCTTAGACCGGTGATTTTGCGCCCCTATCTTTCAATAGGTTTGCTCTTTTCAGAAGTTATATTATTCCTCAGTTATCAACTAACAAATACAGTTTAGTGATAACTGCTAAGTAATTATTAGTAATCAATCACACTTTTTCCTGTATACCACTCATTCTTGCTTCTATTAATTTACTTAAAATCAGTATGTTATTCGTATGCAGGGGTAAATGGTACTGAATTCCAGATAAGTGTCATATGCACATAATATGGATAAATTAATCATCGATATAATCGATTATAACAATGAAAACAATTCATTTTACTAATAATACAATTTGCATGATCATGGCTCTGCGTTACAGAGAAGTTTATTGATATGAGTCAATGCGCATTCTCAAAACAAGACATACATTCAAAAAATTAAATTTAGGAGCTTAATGATGGCGCAAAACAAAATGACAACTTCTGCGGGTATACCCATAGCAGATGATCAAAACGCAGTCACCGCAGGCGAGCGCGGCCCTGTTTTAATGCAGGATGTCGCGTTGATGGAGAAGCTTGCACATTTTAATCGTGAAAGGATTCCAGAACGTGTAGTACATGCCAAAGGAACCGGTGCATACGGCACCTTTACTCTAGAGAAGGACCTTTCTGAATATACGATTGCTGATTTCTTAAATGGCAAAGGCAAACAGACAGAAGTGTTTCTACGCTTCTCCACTGTTGGTGGTGAAATGGGTTCCGGCGACGCAGAACGTGATCCGCGTGGCTTTGCTTTGAAGTTTTACACCAAGGAAGGTAATCACGATGTTGTAGGTAATAATACTCCGGTATTTTTCATTCGTGATGGACATAAGTTTCCTGACTTCATTCACACGCAAAAACGTGATCCACAAACAAACCTTAAATCGCCTGAAGCGGTGTGGGATTATTGGTCATTGAATCCTGAAGCGATGCATCAGATTACCATCTTGATGTCAGACCGAGGTGTACCTGCGAACTACCGACACATGAATGGTTATGGTTCACATACCTTTGGTATGTGGAATAAAAATGGTGAACGCTTTTGGGTGAAGTTTCATTTCAAGACCAAGCAAGGTATTGAATGTTTAACTGAACCCGAATCTCGCGGAGTCATTGGCCAAGACCCTGATCACGCACAACGTGATTTGGTTGATGCTATTGAGAACAATGATTTTCCACAATGGAGTGTGAAGGTTCAGATCATGCCTGAAAAGGATGCTGAAACTTATAAAGTCAATCCTTTTGATGTCACCAAGGTTTGGAATCACAGCGATTATCCATTAATTGAAATCGGCACTCTAGAGCTTAATTGTAATGTTGAAAACTATTTTGCAGAAACAGAGCAATCCGCATTTGCTCCTAGCAATATGGTTCCTGGCATCGGTGCATCACCCGATAAGATGCTTCAAGCAAGATTGTTTGCTTATCAAGATGCACATCGTTACCGCATCGGTGCAAACTACAATCAGGTACATGTTAATTGCCCACATGCAACCCAAGCACAAAACTACCAACGTGCTGGCGTTATGGCAGGAGTCATTCAACCTGGAACTGAGCAAAATCAAATTGATCAAGCAGGCGTTAACTACAACCCGAACTCCAAAGGCGGTCCTGTAGAAGGTGTAGAAGTACCTGAACCACCATTACGCATCTCGGGTGATGCGGATCGCTACGACCGTAATGCAGGCAATGATGATTACACCCAAGCAGGAGACTTGTTCCGCTTAATGTCTGAAGATCAGCAACAGCAGTTGGCAGACAACGTTGCTGGCGGATTAAGTCAATGTAGTAAAGAAGTGCAACAACGCATGTTGCCGCACTTTGATCAAGCCGATTCTAAGTATGGAAACATGGTTAGAGAGTCTATCGCAGTGATTACTGGAATACGTAAAGCCAGTTAACTAAAACACTAGTGCCGGGTTGTTTGTTGCTATTACTGGCAGCCCGGTACTTTTAACGCTTAACATGCAGACAATAATGAAAAAAATTATCTACAACACAATAGGCGGAGTTTCACTTAGCTTAGGAATAGTAGGTGCGTTTCTTCCATTATTACCTTCTACCTGTTTTATCTTGTTAGCTACATGGGCCTTTGCTAAATCTTCACCAAGCTTCCATGCTTGGTTATATTACAAGTCACCCTTTGCACAATCGATACATGATTGGCAGCAGAACCAAGTCATACCAACTAGAGCCAAATGGATTGCTGCCGTTTCAATCACAACATCCTACTCAATCACTATGCTATTAGTAGATAATATTTATGTGTTAACCGGAATAGGGATTGGATTACTCAGCTTAACAGCCTACTTGTTTTCTAAACCAAGTAGGGCGCAAGAAATTACTTATCAACAGACCTCTGAATTACATCAGCCAGCAATTTAAATTCGTGTTTTCTAACACTAGACTTTCTCCAGGCCAAGCCAATTTCACGATAGGATTTATCTTTTAAATCTTTGGTTTGCACTTTAGTATTTTTTAATAAGCCGCTGTCAATTGCCATTTGTGGAATGAAGGTAACCCCAAGGTCACTATCAACCATTTGAATTAGACTATACAAGCCACTCGCAGAAAATTTACTTATATTGGTTTTACGGCCAAGACTACAGGCACTTAATGCATGATCCCGTAAACAGTGTCCATCTGCTAATAACATAATTGAATCATTATTATGCTTATTCGGAGAAAAATTATCTGGGTTGATTAACGTAGTACCCTTTTTATATGCAAGTTTAAATGGGTCATTGAAGATTGAAATCGTTTCCGTATTGATTAATTCAAAAGGTAGTGCGAGCAACAATATATCTAGTTCGCCCTCAAGCATTAATTGATGAATATTTTTAGTCTGTTCTTCTATTAAATACAATTCCAGCTTTGGAAAGCTTTTACGAATTTTCGGTAGAATTTTCGGTAATAAAAAGGGTGCAATAGTAGGGATTACACCCATTTTAAGTACACCGCTTAACGGTTCTTGTACAGATTTTGCGATATCTACAATACCTTCCATATCAAATATGGCTAAGCGTGCTTGTTGCGCAACCAACTTGCCAGTAGATGTAAACACCACACTACGATTGGTGCGGTCTACTAATGAAACGTTCAGAAGAGTCTCAAGGTCTTTAATGGCTACACTAAACGCAGATTGTGTAACAAAACAGGTCTCAGCAGCACGACTAAAATGTAGGTGCTTCTCTAGTGCAACCAGATAACGCAGTTGTTTAACAGTGGGTAAATTAATCATCTATAAAAGCGATTACTATGTTGAAAATTATGAAATTTACTTATAGCAGGAAAAGTCTAGTATGGATACATATAGAGATATTCGTTGCCCTGGCGCTTAAAAAATAAATTGCCTCAGAAGATACTCTTCCCCCTAAACTCCCTGCCAGAGCAATGTTTTTTAAGAATTTTTAATACTAGTTTTGAGATTCAATAACCTGTTGGGCGCGCTCCACATAATCTTGATATGCAGGAACAGCAATAGCTGCAAGTATTCCGACAAGTACTAGAGGTAAAATTAGGCCCGCAATGATTAGTAATCCTGAATTATTAGCAGGTGGCAGACCATAAATATTAGAACCCTTAGTACCTGGCCAGAAAAGAATATATAGCGCAAAGATAATTCCAACTATTGGAATATATACAAGTAATTGCAACCAACCACTTTTATCTAAATCATTCAATCTTCGTTTCATAAAAATGATAGAAAAAACTATTAATGGCAAATATAGAACTACCAAAATCACAACCATCATGGCTTCTGACATGCCGCTACTCGCGAGCATAGGAATCATAATCGCTGATAATATACCTAATACAACTATCGTTAGTGCGGTAGCTATCATTCCATAAGCTAGATATCTCAGCCTACCAATTCTTCCATTTAACGCTAGAAATTTTGGTTGATAAGTTTGATCAAAAGATGTAGCAGGATTTGATTTAGGACTTTCGTAAGGATTAGCAACGGTTTCCATTTTTTATTCCCCCAAATATGAATATTTGTTTATTAGCAATTAACGCATTTGATAATACATTCATTAAGTGTAGATGGCAGGGAAGATCAGTGGATAATATCGAGAAATTCTAATACTTCGTCTGCTGTTGCACGATCGTGGTGGTTATCGCTAACTTTTGCATACTGGACGTAACCGCTATGATCAATAACAAAAGCAGCTGGGTAAGCAGTCTCTTTTGGTTCATCCCATCGGAGACCTAGGTGATTTGTAATTTCATAATCTTGATCTAATACAAAAATAAAATTACTCGGTAGATCTACTTCTTTTTCAAGAGGCGCGGTAAATTCTTTGGCACGCTTTTCTAAATTACTCACTTTCCCAGGATATATAAATACTACGGGTGTATTTCTTTGTTTTTCAAACTCTTCTGCTTTGGCTATATAGCCTGCTACTTGTGTAGAACAAACTGGGCATTGATATCCTGGAAAACCACGTAACATTACTAAAACTACTGAGCCCTTTTCTACTAGTTTAGAAAGATTAAACTTTGATCCATGTATGGTAGTGCCAGTAATCTCACCTATTTTACTGCCCTCTTTAGGGCCAGCTGTTATCTTCTCCGCATAGGTTGGATTAATAAAGAATAAAATTGCAATGCACAATAGCAAAGAAATATATTTGTTCATGAACTTGCCTTAATAAAGTATGTTGAATAAATAGAAATATAGTATATGAAATCAGTTGCTATATTTAATCGAGCTTTTGTAACTTTTCAATATTGGCTTCCCAATTTTGGCCGTCAAATTTTTCGACCTTATGACCAGTTACATCAAAGTCATTTAAGCAACGAGCATTTACACTGATGCCATTTGGATGTGATCTTGGTACGTAAAATGATTTTATACCACAGGTTTTACAAAAATGGTGTTTTGCCTCGTGAGTATCAAATGTATAGGTTGAATAGTCATTCTCCCCTGTTAAAAGATGAAAATTTTCTTTTGGAACAATCAAATGTAGATAAGCTGTTTTAGAACATATTGAACAGTTACATTCAACTAGACAAAGGTTATTTTCCACTTCAACTTCGAAGAGAATCGCTCCACAATGACATCCACCAGAATAAGTCATGCTAATAGAATAATCACTCTCGCGGCATTTATTCAACCGTTACTGATTTTGCCAGGTTTCGAGGTTGATCTACATCGGTGCCTTTCAGTATAGCAACATGATAGGCAAGTAATTGCAGCGGGATAGTAAATAGGATGGGGGCAACAGCATTATCAGGAGCGTCCACTTCGATAATGATAGTGTCTGGCTCAGAAACAAAGCCAGAACTCACGTCAGCAAACACATGTAATACACCACCGCGTGCTCGTACTTCTTCAAGATTAGATTTTAGCTTTTCAAGCAATTCATCATTTGGAGCAACGGCAATGATAGGCATTTTGTCATCCACCAATGCAATAGGCCCATGCTTGAGTTCGCCAGCTGGATACGCTTCTGCATGAATATAGGAGATTTCTTTAAGCTTTAAGGCGCCTTCCATCGCTACTGGATGATGGGAACCGCGCCCCAGGAATAGAGCATTTTGTTTATCGCCATAATGTTTGGCTAATTTTTTAATTTTGCCATCTAACTCTAAAACTTTATTAATTCTAGTAGGTAGACTGGTAAGTTGTTCGGCTAAGATTTTTTCCATCTCATCATGCATGCCATGACGACGGCCTGCAGTAATGACGAGCAACAATAATGCAATTAACTGTGTGGTAAATGCCTTAGTAGAAGCTACACCAATTTCTGGTCCAGCATGCGTCATTAGAACTAGATCAGATTCTCGCACCAATGAACTCTCTGGAACATTACAAATAACCAGAGATCCAACGTAGTCTTCTTGTTTGGCTTGCTGCAAAGCCGCTAAAGTATCTGCAGTTTCACCAGATTGGGAGATGGTTACAAATAAGGTACCAGGTTGTACAACGTGTTTGCGATATCGAAACTCACTTGCCACATCGATAAAACATGGAATACCGGCTAATTCTTCAAACCAAAATTTTGCAATCAACCCTGAATGGTAACTGGTACCACAAGCAGTGATCTGAATAATATTTGTTTGATCCAAAATTTCTTTCGCTTTTGGGCCCAGGATCTGTTCAGCAACGCGACCGTTGATCAATCTACCTTCAAGCGTGTCTGAGA
>CAYXVH010000052.1:0-22303 GCA_964468615.1 uncultured Thiotrichales bacterium
CCCATTCTTGATGAGTAAAGTACTCGTCTGCCAGCCGCGGATTAGCAACAGCTGTTTAGCCGGATCCACAACGCCGGCACGACGTAGAGCTTCGATCGCCGTTGCAAACAGCTTGAGCGCATCCCGCGGAGGCAACTTTACCCAACGGCTGATACCTAAATATCCGCCGGCACTTAGATGTGCGTAGAATTCACCAAGTGCTTCTACCGTGTAAAGATAATTTTCATTTAGTGCATAAAGACCCGCAGATGAGGCCGCAAATGAATCAATTAACGCTACCTGAATTAAGTCGTAGCGTTTTTGGTTTCCTTCTAAAAATCCGCGAGCTTCCTTAATCTGTATGTTGACTGAATTGAGATCATAAATACCGCCAGAGAAATCGCGATAATCGTCGCGCAATAGTTTGACGATTTGTCGGTCGAGTTCAACGGCCGTTACGGATGACGTGCCATGATGCAGTGCTTGGCGTACAAGACTGCCACCGCCCGCACCGAGTACCACTACACGATCGGGCCGATTCAAGTGATACGGCAACGCCGTTGTTACGTTATCAAGATAATCGGAATCTTCGCGTTCGGAATATGCGTTAATTGGGGTAATTGAATCACCATCAATAAATACACCGCGTTGTTCAGGTACTTCGGCCGTTGTGTTAAGACTTAGTCCGGGGGCATGGCGCAACGGTATCGTCGGGCTGTTGATGACACTCAGCATCCCAAGTGGGCTGGAACGTTCAGTTTCGATATACGCATCTTTAACGTTGAGCTGTTGCGACAAAGATTTATAAGGCGAGATCGAAAGATTAAGCCATGCAGATGGCAGCACGCTTAAAGTAATTAACAATGATAATACGATGACGACAGTTATCGTGATGCTGATACGATTAAAACGTAACTCGAACCCTGCAATCACAGCTGCGACAAGCCCAAAACCGCAAAGAACTTTGAGCACATCGATAGGGAACAGTAGATACAGAAGTCCGACGATTACGATGCCTCCCAACCCAGCACCAACGAGATCTGCACTATAAATTTGTGGAACGTTGTGGCGAAAACGCATAAGCGCAAGACCAATTGCGTTAGCAGCAAAGAAAAACGGCAATGCTAGTAACAAGTAGACTGCTGTTACCCGTATCATCTGTGCGGGGTCCCAGAGTAATTGTTCCGGATGTACTGCGAACTGCTGCGCGAACAAAATACATGGTAACGCGAAGACACTGAACAAAATAAGATTAGTGACGTAAACTCGATTGAAGCGATCAACCAGCTGTGACTTCAACGCAAGAAAGGTGCCGCTGGCTGCGAAACCCAACAGCGCGATGCTAATTACCATATAGGCGAAGTGATGCCATTGCACTATGGAAAATAAGCGTGTCAGTAAAATTTCGTAGGCAAGCACCGTTGCTGAGATCAGCGCCACTGAAAAAAGGGGTAGGCGTGATTCGGATTGAAACTGTGTGTAATTCACCGGTTTGAAATGTGATAAGACAATATTTTCGGAATTACACTCGTAATTCCCCCATCAGTGACTCCCAGTCAGCGGTACGAACCGCACTGGTAGAATTTGCCGTGTTGTGACACTGCCTTCGTTGTCTTTGATAATTATTAGAAGCTGCTGAGTAAGAAAACTGCTACCGACAGGGATAATCATGCGTCCACCTGGTTTGAGTTGTTGAATCAATGGCGGTGGAACATGGCTGGCTGCGGCGGTAACAACAATGCCATCAAACGGGGCGTGCTGTTCCCAACCATAATAGCCGTCACTAATTCGCACCTGGATGTTGTCATAACCCAGTTCAGCAATATCCTTTGTTGCACGCATACCAAGTTCTTCGATAATTTCTATCGTATAGACCTGTTGCACCAATCGCGAAAGAATTGCTGCTTGATAACCAGACCCGGTACCAACTTCCAAAACATTGTGTTCTGGTTGTGGGTTTAATAGATCTGTCATGATGGCAACAATGTAGGGTTGCGAGATTGTTTGTCCGTAACCAATTGGCAGTGGCCGATTGAGGTAGGCTTTTGATCGATAGCTTGTTGGCACTAGCGCATGACGTGGTACGGTATTCATCGCCTGCATGACGCGAGGGTCTAGTGCCTTCTTATCAAGGTAAATACTTGTGGCAACTACGTCGGCTTCGATTGCGCGTGTCATCTCCCCTCTTTGACGCGAGTAATCATCCTCTGCTGTCAACACAACACTAGAAAATAACAGCAGTGGCAGAATGCGAATTAAGTGGAACATAATCCTATAATCACATCATGATGAAATAATTTCGTGAATTTTCTCCAGTAGCTCCTCAGATATTGTGGGTTTCTCTAATACTTTAACTGCACCCAATTCGAGAGCTTGAACTGCGAGTGGATGCGCTACATCTGCCGATAAAATGATAACCGGGGTATGAATTTTACGACTCAAAAGCTCTTGCATTAAATCGACTCCATTGATGTTTGGTAAATGAAGATCCAATACTATGCAATCTGGATTGCGACCATCGTTCAAATCTGCAATAAATGTTACACGTGATTCATACGCTTTTGCCTCCAGCCCATAAGACTCCATCAGTGACATCGCTGCATCACGAACACCATAATCATTATCTATAAATGCGATAAAGGGCTTCACATCAAGTGGTTTATTTGAACTGTGCATAGTCGGTGAACTAGTTTGTGGATTCATTTCAAGCCCCTCTCTTCTTCCTGTTTCTTTGTGGTTTCTTATATATAAGAGATTTGGCAACATAAAGGATTGATACAGCTCAATAATCTGAAAGAGATTGCGTCATGAGAGGTTAATAGATGTTATGAAATGCTAATAAACAGAATTTGAATAACCAAACATCAATGCATAATGAATAGCGTCGGTCTCAATTGATTGGACAGATATTAAAACTTTCTGCGAATTTGAAATCTTGAGGAAAGCCCAGCTGCTTGGTTGCCGATTGTTTCCTCGTAATTAGAGTCCAATACATTATCAATGGATAATATAAAATCCAAGTATGATTGCACTTTCCATATAGCAGACAAATCGAGACGTGTGTAATCATCAAGCTTTAGTTTTCCAGTAGGTATTGTGCTATCAAGTACGTCGTCAACGTAAATTGCGCTTACGTTCAAAGTTAAATTTTCTCTTGTCTGCCAATTAAAGGTAATTCCTCCTCTCCATTCAGGTCGATTAAGCAGCTCATCCTTACTATTTTTAACATCTGTGTCTACAAAGTTAATAAAGGTACTACTAGAAATATTTTTTGTCGGATTGATCGATAATGCTAATTCTAAGCCTTTTGCTATCACCTTAGATCGGTTCACTAGACTTGGGGGTGGACCAGAATCAAAATCTATAATGTCAAAAAAGCTTTGTCTGAATAAATTTAAACTGATGTTGCCTTTGTCCTGCCATAGATTGGTTAACAATCCAACTTCAAATGTTTCACTAGTTTCGGGCTTTAGATTTTGATCACCAACGATAGGATTACCTAGAGCAAAAAAGCTTGGCAACTTAAAGCCCTTACCCCATGTGATATGTACATTTGTAGCCGTATTTGGGATTTGATAATTTAAACCGATATTAGGGCTTGCTCGATTGCTAAAGTTTTCTGGAAAATCAAGTCTTACACCCGTCTTTAGGGTTACTCCATGAAAAATAGTTATTTCAGATTCGGAAAAAAGAGCGGGAGTTGTACGCTTAAGATCGAAGTTGGTAGGAATTAAAACATTATTGAAATCAAGAAAACCTTCAGTTTCGCCATCTTCAACTTGTAGTTCAGCGCCGATAATTGCGCTAAACGTATCAAGAGGTGTAAATAAACCACTAGTAGTGAATGAGTACCTTTTAAATTCCCCATCACTATTGTTTCTTGGGATACCAAATGGATCGCGAACCCCTGGCGCTACACCTGGTGACGTGATCTCTTCATCATGTTGAAAGTAAGCGCTTTTAAAAGTTACTTCTGTGTTGCTATCTATTTTATGACTTACTGCAAAACTTACTATTGATTCTTCAACATCACGTGTTTCTACTTCTTGCAACACAGTAAATTCAGATCCTCCACTATCCTCTGGAAATGCATCTGCATCACTATCATATAATCGAGCGTGCCAATTAATGGTTGTAGATTCATTTGGGTACCAATTCCCCTTAAAATCACTGCTTCGATTTATTAAATTAGTTTCATCTACCTGTTCACCAGAATCGTTATAAGAGGCCGTCAGTGAAAAATCGCCAGTATCCCAGCCTTGCGAAAACGTAGTTGAAATAGCGTTTAGTCCTTGTTCGCCTTTAACTAGGTTCAACGTTGTTTGTGGGCCATAGTTCGGCTCTCGGGTAATTATATTTATAACACCCGAAATTGCATCTGAACCATAAATTGATGAAAGCGGGCCACGGATTATTTCAATTCGTTCAATGGTTTCCACATCGAGAGACGAGATGTCGAAAGAGCCGCCTCTATTATTAGTAGGATCATTCACTTTATTGCCATTAAGTAACACCATCGTAAAATTTGGATCACCTCCACGTAAAAATACTGAACTTATACTGCCGGGCCCTGCAGACTGCTCAACATGCAGGCCATAACGAGTTAATAATTCAGCCACATTGCGTGAGCCATGTTTATCAATATCTTTACGATTAATGATAGTTACGTTTGCAGATGCATTTTTAAGTGTTGTAGGTAATCGATAAGATTGGATTTCAACAATTTCAGGCTCTGACTCATCGCTCAAGTTATCAGTATCTTCTGCGTTTGTATTTAATGTTAAGCAGAATAATAGTACAAATATAAATAATCTTAAAATTAACATCGAAAACTTTATTGAGATTGTTTATTCAATCAAAGGGATCAGAGTCAATTGATTCTCAAAACGCTTCTAACACACTTAAAATATACTCAATGTCTTTTTCGGTATGATTTGCTGCTACTTGTAATCTAATTTCTTCTTCGCCTTTGGGTACTACCGGATAATTAAGACCTGTTGCAAGTATATTATTATTAAATAGATGTTCTACTAACATGGAAGTTTTATTGGTATCGCGCATTAAGATGGGCACGATGGGATGTTCACCTTCGATGGTTTCAAAGCCTATTTTTACTAAACTATTGCGTAATTTTGCAGTGAGCTTTCGTAAATTTGAAAGCAGTTTTTCGCCTTCACTACTGTCTAGAATATTTACCGCTTGCAATGTGGCTGCTGCTTCTGCTGGAGTTATGGGATTGGAATAAATATAAAGTGGTGCAGTCTCTTTTAAATAATCAATAATGATTTTATTCGATACGATATAGCCACCATTTACACCAAAGGCTTTACCTAAGGTTGCGATAAGAATATCGGCTTGTGTATTGGTAAACCCTTCAGTACCACGCCCTGTATTGCCGAATGCGCCCACACCGTGTGAATCATCCACCATTAAGATCACACCTTCTTCATAGTGTTCTTCATACTCTAAGCATATGGATTTAATTTCATGCAAAGGCGCATGATCACCACGCATGCTAAAAATGCCATCTGTTACTACACACACACGCTTCGCCTTGCCGATGTTTGATTCAAGAGTTTTATTCAGCTCTTGCAGATCAAGATGAGGATAAATGGCTTTTTTACCTACTCCTGATAAGCGTATGGCATTGATGATGCAGTTATGATTTAGCGCATCACTTATTACCAATGTGTTTTCATTAATAAATTGTGGCAACACGCCCATGACGGTGGCATAGGCCGAACTCATAATCATGCAGGCTTCTCGCTGATGAAACTCAGCCAGTCTTTTTTCTAATTCAATATGACTTTTACAGGTTCCGCTGATGAAACGTACTGCTCCGGGCCCGGTACCAAATTGTTCTGCAGCTTCAGCTTCAGCTTGAATGATTTTTGCATGCTCACTAAAGCCTAAATAAGAATTGGAGTTCATTCTTAAAAAAGCACGTTGTTGGTAGCCCTGCAAAAAATAGCGTTCACTAAAACCATCTTTAGCGGCTTGTTTACCGATCACTATTTTTTCTTCGCCTTTTGAAATTCCTTGGCTTTTTAGCTGTTCAACATGTTTGCTTAAAAACGGTGTAATTTTTTCAAGTGACATGGCTTACACCATTTAGTTGTTTAATTTTTTTGCAAGTTGTTGCAGCATATCTTCCACCATGGACGATAGGATGTAACTTGGTTGCCAGCCCCATTCTTGTCGTGCTGCACTATCATCCATATGATTGGGCCAGGAGTCTGCAATGGCTTGGCGGGTAGGATCGATTTGATAGTTCACTTCGAACTCTGGGATGTGTTTTTTAATTTCATCCGCAAGCTCTTGTGGAGTAAAACTCATGGCTGTTACATTGTAGGCATTGCGATGCTGCAATTTTTTGCTTTCCGCTTGCATAAGATTTATTGCTGCGTCGAGTGCATCTGGCATGTACATCATATCCAACCGGGTTTTGGGTTTAAGATAGCATTCGTATTGCTTGGTTTGTAATGCAGCATAAAACATGTGTACGGCATAATCGGTAGTGCCACCTCCCGGTAGAGCTTGATAGGAAATAATGCCAGGATATCGCAGGCCACGTGTATCTACCGCATAACGATTATAGTAATAATCACAGAGTAACTCGCCACTTTGTTTACTTATGCCATAGATGGTATTCGGGCGTTGAATAGTTATTTGTGGAGTATTATCACGTGGTGTACCTGGACCAAATGCTCCGATAGAGCTTGGAAAGAATATGCCACAGTTATACTGGCGTGCCACTTCCAGCACATTCATTAATCCATTTACGTTTACTTCCCAAGCTAGTTGTGGATTTTGTTCTGCTTTGGCTGAAAGCAGCGAGGCTAAATGAAAAATGCTATCAATTTCATATTGTTTAACAATGCCTTGTAATGAATTTTGATCTCTAATATCTAAGTTACAGACAGGCTTGGCAACTGATGTATTTTTATTCGAATTGCTATGTATTGCAGCTATTACATTCTCATTACCGTATTGATTACGTAAGCGCTCGGTTAATTCAGACCCAATTTGCCCCGCTGCACCTGCAATTAGAATTTTTTTCATTTTTTATGAATATACGAATGATTCTATATAGAATAGTATAGCTAGATTAGATCCTTAACTATTATGTATTTTCATATGCGTTACGTTTTCTTTATTTTTATATTAATTGCAACGCTTGCTAATCTTGCTCTTGCGGTAATTAATTATAAATATGCTTTTGGCTTATTACTTACCTTGCCATTATCTTTTCTTGGTATTCGTGATATTCTACAATCAAAACATAATCTGTTACGTAATTATCCTCTCGTTGGGCATTTTCGTTGGCTATTTGAAAAGATACGCCCACAAATTCATCAATATCTAGTTGAAAGTAATACCAGTGGTAGACCGTTTAATCGTGATGATCGTACTGTTGTCTATGAGCGCGCGAAGAAAGAAGGCGGTATAAAACCTTTTGGCACAGAGATGGATGTATATTCAGATGATTATCGTTGGATCAATCATTCCATTACCCCAAAACATTATGACAAAGAACTATATAAAGTATTAATAGGTAATGAACAATGTTCACAGCCCTATTCCTCTTCAGTATTAAATATTTCAGCCATGAGTTTTGGATCTATCGGTGCACATGCAACCTCAGCCCTTAATAAAGGTGCATATTTAGGTGAGTTTGCACATGATACGGGTGAAGGTGGAATCAGCGAATATCACAGAAAGTTTAGCGGCGATTTAATTTGGGAAATCGGTACAGGTTATTTTGGCTGTCGAACTGATGATGGTCATTTTGATGAAGCGTTATTTGCTGAGCAAGCCATTCTTGAGCAAGTTAAAATGATTGAGATTAAACTTTCGCAAGGTGCAAAGCCGGGTAAAGGTGGCATGTTACCTGGAGAAAAAGTAACTCACGAAGTTGCTGTTGCGCGCAAAGTGCCCGCCCATGAAGATTGCATCTCACCACCTTCTCATTCTGCATTTTCAACCCCTATTGAATTACTAGAATTTATCGCAAAATTACGCGATCTCTCGGGTGGCAAGCCCACTGGATTTAAACTTTGTATTGGTGAGCGCTTTGAATTTTTAGCTATTTGCAAAGCGATGTTGGAAACCAATATTTATCCTGACTTTATTGCGGTGGATGGCGCAGAAGGTGGCACGGGTGCAGCACCGTTGGAGTTTTCTGATCATGTGGGTACTCCCTTACATGAAGGATTACTATTTGTGCATAATGCACTGGTGGGAATTAATGTGCGCGAGAAAATTAAGATAGGTGCAAGCGGTCAGATCATTACAGGATTTGGCATGGCGCTTAATATGGCATTGGGTGCAGATTGGTGTAACTCTGCGCGTGGATTTATGTTTGCATTGGGATGTGTGCAGTCACAGCGTTGTCATACCGATAAATGTCCTACGGGTGTTGCCACCCAGGATCCTAAACGTCAACGTGGATTAGTTATAGATGAAAAAACACCGCGTGTAGTTAATTTTCATCATCATACGGTTTGGGCATTGGGTGAAATAGTTGCAGCTGCAGGTTTGTATCATCCTACTGAGCTTTGCCCAAGAAATATTTGTTATCGTTTGGGATCAACCACTATACGTACTGCAGATCGAATTTATAATTTCTTGCAACCAGGTGAATTGTTAGAAGGAACCGATCAACCTGGCTATAGAGAATTTTGGAAAATGGCTACCGCAGATAGTTTTGACCCAGCATTAGATTGGAAAGAGACACAAATAAGATTTGCGCCTATGTTTCATGATGCAGCACGTTGAATTTTCATGCAGTTATATTTCACACAATAGACCCGCTCAGGAATCAATGAGGCAAACTCTAATGATTTATAGAGGTTTCAAATCTTGCAGCATGGTTGGAATTAATTCTGCAACGGTTGGATGCACATGCACTGCATTTTTAATTACATGATAGGGCTTGTTGGCATACATGGTGTCTATAAATAAGTGAATAATTTCATCGCCACCGATACCTAAAATATTTGCCCCTAAAATTTGCTCGGCTTCAGCGTCGATGATTACTTTCATAAAGCCTTGTGTTTCACCGCGCTCTTTAGCACGACCTATGCGCGACATCATCATCTTCCCTATCAGGGCTTTTTTGCCTGAGTCTCGCACTTGTTGTTCAGTTAACCCTACACGGCCTAAAGGTGGGTCGATGAATAATCCATAACACATAATGCGGTCACTCACGCGGCGTGTTTTAGTTTCGAATAGATTATCGGCCACAATTTCGTAGTCGTTATAGGAGGTGTGTGTGAACGCGCCTTTACCGTTGCATTCTCCAATGGCCCATATACCCGGTACATTGGTTTTAAGTTCATCATCGACTTCGATGATTCCAAATTTATTAACTTTCACCCCTGCTTTATCTAAGCCTAGATCATGTGAATTGGTTTCACGCCCTACGGCTAGTAATACATGGGACCCTAGAATTTCTTGCTTTTCATTATTACAGCTATCGGTTACTGCAATATTTGAACCTTTTTTTGCAAAACTGATACATTCCGCACCGAGCCTAATATTGACGCCTTCATTTTCTAGAATTTCTTTTACAGTATCGGATACATCTTCATCTTCTCTTGGAATGAGTCGGTCTGACATTTCTATTACCGTGACTTCACTGCCAAAACGACGATACATTTGCGCAAACTCTAAACCGATATAACTTCCCCCGATAATAATGAGGTGCTCTGGTAAGAAGTCGACATCCATAATGTTGGAGTTGGTGAAATATTCAATTTCATCTAACCCTGGCATATCCGGCACACGTGCACGCGCACCCACATTAATAAAGATTTTATCGGCTTGCAGTTGCTCGCCGTTTACACTTATCACGTTTGAATTTTCAAACTGCCCATGGCCTTCATACACATCTAAGCCTTCCATGTTTTTCATCCAACCGGTTACGCCTTGGTTAGATTGTTGCACCACGGCATCTTTTCGGGCTTTGACTTTTTTCATGTCCATTTTGATATCGCCTGTGATATCAACACCAAACTCTTCCCCACGCCGTGCCATATGTGCCGCACGTGCACTGGCCACTAATGTTTTGGTAGGAATACAACCTGTGTTCACACAGGTGCCGCCAAATAAATTACGTTCAATAATGGCAGTCTTAAGATTTTCGGATACAAGCTTTGCAGCAAGTGAAGGACCTGCCTGACCTGCACCGATAACAATGGCATCGTATTTTTTCATTATTATTTTCCTATTTTCTGGCCTTATTTTCTGGTCCCATTATTCTTTTTCTATTTTATAGACCTGCTATACGCTCTATTCTATTTCAAATAGTACTCTTATTATGTGTACTTTGGACTACGCAATGCCATAGACCCAGCGTAAGATATGAAAACATGAATCAAGCTGCTACTAAGTTACTTTCTATTAATGTGGGTACGCCTAGAGAATTTGAATATAAAGGGCGTACTGCGATCAGCGCTATTTGGAAGTTACCGGTAGCCGGCCGCGTTGCAGCACAAGGCGTTAATTTAGAAGGTGATGATCAAGCCGACCGTGAAGCGCATGGCGGATATGATAAAGCCATTTATGCATATGCAATGGAAGACCTGCAATGGTGGGAACAACAAATTGAACAAGACATTGAACCTGGCCAGTTTGGAGAAAACCTCACCACACAAGGGATTGATGTAAACAACGCATTAGTAGGTGAACACTGGCAGATTGGCAGCACGATTTTGGAAGTTTCTGAACCCAGAATTCCTTGTTGGCGCTTTGGGGTTCGCATGAATGATAAAACCTTCCCTAAAATATTCACCCAAGCGTTACGCCCAGGATCTTATCTGCGCATTATTCAAGAAGGTGATGTAGGAACTGATGATGAAATTAAAATTATCGAAAAACCAAAGCATGACCTGACTATTAAAGATGTGTTTCGAATCTATACAAAAGATCGAGACGAAGCCGAGCGTATACTTGAAGCAGAACGCGTGTCGGACGCTTGGAAAAAATGGGCCAGCAAGCAATTAGAGAAGTCTAGGAAATAGATTTACCTTCTAAGTGCTCCTAAACTCAATATCTTTTCGAATATCGACAAACACATGACATATTTTGCTTTGAAACATACGCGTCATTGCTTTAAATAAGAACTTAACCCACCAAGCTGCCTGCATTTGAAAATCTACATCGAGTAACGCCAAAGTGTAGTCATTCTTAGGCTTTAATTTACAGTTTATTATCACCGTTGTTGGAATATATGTTGTGTTTCTATTCACTTGTTTTTTGACATCAAACACAACCGACCATGCCATAGACTCAAAGGGCTCATATTCAGTTATTTCTACCGTAAAGGTTTGCTTTCTTAGACTAGTGCTGTGCTTATTCTCCACCTCGTATCGATATTTTTTCCCATAACATGCACTGCCCAGATCTTTTACAGTTGTGATGGAGTATTTATCTTTAAATAGATCAACAATGTTTTGCAAATCACTCAGATAATTAAATATCTGATCTTGAGAAGCATGAATTTTTTGTTTGCAAGTAGGCATAGGCTTTAACTCCATAAGGAGTCAGACCTCTTTAAACAATTGGCTAATACTATTAATAGTATCTTTATTAAGCGGGCAACGCTATCAATCCATTTTTAGACCACTGTATAATCCAAGATTAAGTTTTTCACTGAAATTAAAAATGCTAATTGACTTTGACAACACCTATGCTGATCAACTCGAAGGGTTTTATACTTCTTGTGAAAGCGCAACCTCACCCTCACCTACTTTAATCAAATTTAATTCTGCATTAGCTTCTCAACTTGGGTTGGATCTAAATACATTAAGTGAAGATCAACTTGTTGCGATATTTTCTGGCAACCAAACACCCGATGGGGCAACACCCATTGCACAAGCCTATGCAGGGCATCAATTTGGAGGATTTGTACCGCAATTAGGTGATGGCCGTGCTTTATTATTAGGTGAAGTTGTGGATAGCAACGGTGCACGTTTTGATGTTCAGCTAAAAGGTTCAGGCCGTACCCCTTATTCACGCGCAGGTGATGGTAAATCTGCATTGGGTCCTGTGTTACGTGAATATATTGTAAGTGAAGCAATGCATGCTCTAGGAATACCCACTACTCGCGCATTAGCCGCTGTAACGACTGGCGAGAATGTGATGCGTAATAATATATTGTTACCAGGCGGTGTGTTTACACGTGTAGCGGCGAGCCATATTCGCGTAGGAACGTTTCAGTATTTTGCTGCACGCGGTGAAACCCATAAAGCACAACAGCTAGCAGACTATACGATTGCACGGCATTATCCTGAATTGAAGCAAGAACTAAAAGACTCTGAAAATCCTTATCTTTCTTTATTAACTGCAATAGCTAATGCGCAAGCCTCGTTAGTTGCGCAATGGATGTCGGTCGGATTTATTCATGGCGTGATGAATAACGATAATATGACAGTATCAGGTGAAACCATTGATTACGGTCCTTGTGCATTTATGGATTATTACTCACCCGATACGGTATTTAGCTCTATTGATAGACAAGGTCGTTATGCGTATCAGAATCAACCCCCTATTGCCCATTGGAATTTAGCTCGTTTAGCTGAAACCTTACTACCTTTGATGGACGAAAATACTGAGCGTGCAATTGAATTAGCAACTGATGCGATTAATGCCTTTCCTGAAAAATATGCCGAACACTGGTTAGCGAGAATGCGTGCAAAAATAGGCCTTAGCACCACTGAAGAAGATGATTTAGCACTGATTAACGATTTGTTAGCTGCAATGGATGGACAACAGGTTGACTTTACAATGCTGTTTCGCAATCTTGCGATGCTTTTACAAAGCCATGAATTACAAGATCAGCAACAAGCCGCTTATGCACAATTTGAAGATGCTTCTTTATTTAAACTGTGGATTGATCGATGGAGAGAGCGTTTGAGCCACGAAGCCCAAAACACTCATGAAGATACAGACGAAAGTATTCAGTTAATGAATCAAGTCAATCCGATCTATATTCCACGCAACCACAAAGTAGAAGAAGCCTTAGAGACTGCTGTTTCTCACAATGACTATTCTAAATTTGAATTACTGATCGAAACGCTTAGTCATCCGTATCAGCTACAAAAAGGAAAGGACGAATATGCTCAACCTGCACCGGAAGAATTTGGTGTGTACAAAACCTTTTGCGGCACTTAGGCATAGACCATTATTGGCGAGAGTAAATATCACGCTTATGTGCCTTAGTTTGATCGAGCCTCAGCCAATGCTTGATTGAATGTTGCGCTTGGGCGCATGACTTGTTTTGTTTTTTCTGCGTCTGCTAGATAATAACCACCTATATCTACTTGTTTACCTTGTACAGAATTTAATTCCTCAATAATTATATCTTCATTATCTGCAAGAATTTTAGCCAGAGGTGCAAAATGTTTTTGCAATTATGTATCTTCCGTTTGTTCTTCCAGTGCTTGCGCCCAATACATGGCGAGATAAAAATGGCTACCACGGTTATCCATTTCTCCGGTTTTACGTGATGGGGAATTATTATTATCCAATAGTTTTTCGGTAGCTTCGTCTAGCGTTTTAGCCAATAGTCCAGCCTTAGAATTGCCCGTTTTAATAGCAACATCTTCTAAGGATACAACCAGTGCGAGAAATTCACCCAAAGAATCCCAGCGCAAATGATTTTCTTCAATCAGTTTCTTAACATGCTTAGGCGCTGTGCCACCGGCCCCTGTTTCAAACAGTCCGCCGCCTGCCATAAGCGGAACAATAGATAGCATTTTTGCACTAGTGCCTAATTCTAGAATTGGAAACAAATCAGTGAGGTAATCACGTAAAATATTTCCCGTTACCGATATTGTATCTTTACCGCGTGTAATACGCTCAAGTGTATAACGCATAGAGCGTAGTGGAGACATGATTTGAATATCGAGCCCATCAAGATCATGATCTTTTAAGTAAAGTTTAACTTTTTTAATTAATTCAGCTTCATGTGGACGATACTCATCCAACCAAAACACAGCAGGAATACCAGATTGGCGCGAACGATTTACGGCAAGTTTTACCCAATCTTGAATCGGTGCATCTTTGGTTTGGCACATTCTCCAGATATCACCTTCCTCAACATTTTGTTCGATTAAAACTTTGCCGCTGTCATCAACAATGCGCACTGTACCATCGGCTGGAATTTCAAAGGTTTTATCATGTGAACCATATTCTTCAGCTTTCTGCGCCATCAGCCCTACATTGGGTACCGTACCCATGGTAGCTGGATTAAACGCACCATTGGTTTTACAGAAGCTAATAATTTCCTGAAAAATCCGTGCAAAGGTGCTTTCTGGGATAACGGCCTTAGTGTCTTTAAGTTTGCCACTTGGACTCCACATTTGCCCGCCTTTACGAATCATTGCAGGCATGGATGCATCAACAATTACATCATTCGGTGCGTGAAAATTAGAGATACCTTTAGTTGAATCCACCATCGCAACTTCTGGACGGGCTTCGTAGCAAGCATGGATGTCTCGTAGTATTTCTTCGGAAAAAGAACTTGGTAAACTCTCAATTTTTTCGTACACACTACCGATACCATTATTTGGATTAACACCCAACTTCTCAAATAATTCGCCGTATTTAGCAAATAAATCTTTGTAGAATATTTTTACTGCATGGCCAAATACAATAGGATGAGAAACCTTCATCATCGTAGCTTTAACATGTAGAGAAAATAATACGCCTGTCTCTTTCGCATCTTCCATTTGTTCTTCAAAAAAATGACACAATGCCTTTGAGCTCATAAACATACTGTCAATAATTTCGCCCGCCAAAAGGGAAAGCTTTTCTTTTAGAACGATCGTTTCATCTTCTGTCATTAATTCTATTCGTATAACGCAAGGCTTCTCCATGGTCATGCATATTTCATTGTTATAGAAATCCCCAGCATGCATATGTGACACATGGGTACGAGAAGCTTGACTCCACTTAGCCATAGAATGTGGATTTTTCTGTGCATAACGTTTAACGGCTGGTGGCGCACGGCGATCAGAATTACCTTCACGTAATACTGGATTAACCGCACTACCTGATATTTTTGAATAACGCTGATGAATAGTTTTTTCTTCTTCAGATTGCGGATCTTCCGGGTAATCAGGAATTTTAAAACCCTTAGCTTGCAACTCACTTATTACCTCTTTTAATTGCGGAACTGAGGCGCTGATATTTGGCAGTTTAATAATATTTGTATCTGGGGCCTGGGTTAAAGCACCCAATTCAGCTAAGTTATCTGGAACTTTTTGGTCTTGCTCAAGATAATCAGGGAAAGCTGCGAGAATTCTAGCCGCGACAGAAATGTCGCTTTTAACAATTTCGATATCAGCCGCTGAAGTAAAAGTTCTAATAATAGGTAACAAGGAGCACGTTGCTAAAAGCGGTGCCTCGTCAGTTAAGGTGTAAATTATTTTTGAATGGCTTGTAGCCATATTTTTCTCACATTTTTTGAGTGAAAATTTGTGTCAACACACTTTTAATCTATTTAAGTCTTACCTATCACTATCAATACTTAATTTATTTGCTAAAAAATGATCCAGACTTATTTTACCTGGTCCTGTAGTTATCAGCCAGCCAAATAGAATGATATATAGTACCTGTGGCAAATAAAGAAACCAACTCATCCAATCTAACGGTCCAATACCTTTTGGTATTGCGTGCTCAATTTCTACTGTTGCAATCGCCACTACCATAGCAATGGTTAAGGCAATCGCTACAAGAGTTGAAAAAAGCCCTAACATTAATAGTAAGCCTCCAAAAAACTCCACACATCCCAAAAACAGTGCGGTGAACTCAGGAAAAGGCATGCCAATTTCCATCATTAGTTCAATTAGACCTGTGTGTTTTTCTGAATCAAAGAGTTTGTTATAGCCTGATACTGCAAAAAATAAACCCAGCGATACTCTTGCAACCAATATAGGCAGCCATTCCCAACGTCGCTCACCGGTTAATACAATTTTTATTAAATACGCAAACATAATATGTCTCCTAGTTTTTTATTCATGTGGACTTACTTTTATTCTTCACACCTAAACACCTTTAAAGCCTGTTCTGCATTCTGCTTCTAGGCTTGGAACAGCCTCTTTTTCTGATATACCTTCAACTTGTAGTTTTTCTTGGCGAAGTTTTTGTAAGGTTGCATATAAGCAAATTGCAATGCCGATTAATAACACCGCACCACCAATATAATGTGCTTGGCTAGGTTGCTCTCCAAGAATTAAATATGCGGCTAGTACACCAGATATTGGGGCAAATGAAGTGGCAAGTGATACATCAGTGGATTGTGATTTTCGCACACCCGTGTCCCAAGCTAGTTGGCCGGATACGATAATAATTCCGCCATATATCAGCATCCATTTCCAAAGGAAAGGTGAACCTATATCTACAAAATGACCAAGGCCAAATAGGTACGATGCTATGATGAAAAATACAATCGTGCCCACCGCGCTTCGAAATACGCTAAAGATTCCAAGCGGTACATTATTTAGAAATAATTTTGCTAGTACAATTGACGCTGCATAGATTACCGCAGCAAGGCCTGCATAAATCTCGCCACGACCAATAATTAAGCCTTCTGTTTGTGGTTGAAGTAATGCAATTAACGCAACCCCTAGCAAACAAATTGTCGAACCTATGAATGACCATTTACCTATACGATCTTTAAAAACGAGCCATGCCAAAAAAAGTAACAATGGAGGTTCAATCTGACTAACCAACACAACGTTCGTCACCATAGTGCTTTCTATTGCTACAAAAAATAGCCATGGTGCAAGGCAATTAGCAAGCAACGCTAAAATAAATAAAAACAACCACTCTATATTTGTAAGTTTGCGTAAGTTTTGCAGTGTCCATTGTTTGCGGTGAACTGCAAACAACACAATAACTGCACAAGCATTGCCCGCAAATAATAAATTACAAAATGATATGACATTACGCCCATCCACCGTGTGTTGAGTGCCCAGTTCTGCAAGAATATGGACAATGGAGCCTGCTGCTCCAAATACGATGATAGAATACCAAAGAAGGGCTGGACCTGGAATACGTCCAATCATGATTAATTACATGCCACGAGAGTTGAGCATATTAAAGCTCGCTGTTCTTATAGTTATATTTTCCAAATTAAAGAAACATTGGAGCCATGTCAATTCATTTTCTATAACAAGATCTATACACTTCCAACTATTTTTAAGATAAAACTCCTATAATTTAACTTTTAATAAATTACTAGGCTGGCAGAACTTCATCATTGATTGGCAAGCTATTGTCTCTTGACCATTCATTCCATGAACCAAGATAGTTGCGTAGATGTTTAAAACCAGCCAGCTTCATTGCAACAAAGGAATTAGAAACTCGCGCGCCTTTGAAACAATAAATTATGATGTCGTCGTCTGGATACAACCCATACTCAGCGCACATTGCGCGAACTTTTTCAGGTGATTTAAAATATGGGAGCCCTTCCTCACGTTCCATAAAGTTGTACCATTCGATCCAACGTGCGCCAGGAAGACGCCCTTTGCGTGGCGTAAAATCAACACCATAAGGAGATGAACTTTCGCCCGTCCATTCTACTCGATCGCGATTGTCGAGTAGTTTTATACTTGGGTTACTTAATGATGAAAGAACCTCATCTTTTGTAGCGAGTATTTCAGGGTGAATATTAAGCTCGAAATTAGAAGGTTCTGGGATTGGAATTTTGTCATCTACAGCAAAGCCTGCTTCAGCCCAAGCCAAGTAGCCACCGTCTAATATCCCTGTGTCAGGATGACCTAAATAAGTCAAAAACCAATAACCGCGACAAGACGCCCCATAACGTTCATCAAATGCGCCCTCATAAATAATTACGGTTTTATCAGAAGTTATTCCTGCTGCAGAGAACAACGCTTGAAATTTTTCCTGAAATTCTTTCAAACCCTCGTCTGTAGTTTCAGCAAGAAAAAAGAATATATCTGGGATACTGACTGCCTCCGAGATATGATTTTTTTTATAATCTTCCTC
Source organism: uncultured Thiotrichales bacterium (assembly GCA_964468615.1). GTDB lineage: Bacteria > Pseudomonadota > Gammaproteobacteria > UBA4575 > UBA4575 > JABDMD01. The sequence continues at coordinate 17,998 of CAYXVH010000052.1, forward strand.
GTCACGAATATCGACGACCACCGTGTTACCTTTAGAAATTAAGTTTTTAACTTCTTCTGGCGAGTAAAGTATTTTGTCAGTCATAGGGCACCTTGCTCACAATCTTTATTTTCTTAAGGCTACTAATATTTTTAAAGATCATTATTGATCGAAATCAACTGCAAGTTACTGAATGAATACTAATCTGGCAGCACTTCATCATTGATCGGCAAGCTATCATCTCGCGACCATTCATTCCATGAGCCAAAGTAGTTGCGCATATGTTTGAAGCCTGCCAACCGCATTGCAACGAAAGTATTGGAAACACGTGCGCCTTTGAAACAGTAGATGATGATGTCGTCATCTGGATAGAGTCCGTACTCCGCGCACATTGCGCGAACTTTTTCAGGTGATTTGAAATATGGAATCCCACTGCCGCGTTCCATGAAGGTATACCACTCCATCCAACGCGCACCGGGTAGACGGCCTTTGCGGGGTGCAAAATCCACTCCATAGGGTGAAGAACTTTTTCCTACCCACTCTACTCGATCGCGATTATCCAGAAGTTTTATACTGGGATCTTGCAAGGAAGCAAGCACGACTTCCTTTGTAGCGATAATATCTTCGCGCAGATTAAGTTCAAAATTGGATCGTTCAGGGGTTGGAATTTTGTTGTCTACAGGTAGACCTGCTTCTTCCCATGCTGAGAAACCTCCATCCAAAATGCCTGTATCTGGGTGACCTAGATAGGTTGACAACCAGTAACCTCGACAAGAACCACCGTAGCGACTATCGAATGCATCTTCATAAATAATTACAGTTTTATCGGCGCTTATACCTGCAGCACAGAACAGGTCTTGAAATTTATCCTGCACCTCTTTCAAACCTTCGTTTGAGGTTTCAGCTAGATAGTAAAAGATATCAGGAATGCTTACAGAACCCGGGATATGATTTTCCTTATAATCTTCTTCGTCACGTATATCGACCACTACCGTGTTGCCTTTAGATATTAAATCTTGAACTTCTTTTGGTGAATAAAGTATTTTATCTCCCATTTGGCGCCTCACTTGTTATTCTGATTAGTATTTTGAGATAGCTAACAATTGAAGTGATCAGTTTTGATCACTGACATTAAAAATGAATTTAATTTTTTCTTGTTATATTTCTAATGAAATTATCACACGATTTTGTGCAATTGATCGCTTCAATTCTTTGAAGCTCTTTTATGCTACTTTAAGCTGCATCTGTGTAACCAATAATTAATTATTATGCATTGAATTAGTGTTTTCTATATGAGTAGTATTTCTCTAAATTGAATATCAAACTGCACAAATTTAACTACAATTCTCATATAGGCTAGCTAACTTACCATTTGAGAGAGTGTCAAAATGAAACTATACAATGTCGAAGTTTCTGGAAATTGTTACAAGATTCGTTTGTTGTTATCTATGCTGAATGTGGACTGCGATATAGCCCCGATTGACATTGCTAATAAAGAACAAAAATCTCCTGCTTATTTACAGAAAAATCCCTTTGGTGAAATCCCAGTACTTGAAGACAGCGACCTTATGTTACGAGACTCACAAGCGATTCTTGTTTATCTGGCCAGGGAATATGGCAATGATGATTGGTTGCCTAGCAAGCCTGGTGAAATGGCGCTTATAATGCAGTGGTTATCTACTGCATGCAATGAGATTGCACGCGGGCCTATGGATGCAAGAGCGCACTATAAATTTAAATTGGATATCAATATAGAAAAAGCACAAGAAAAAAGTCACTCTATTTTAACAGTGATCAATAATCATCTTGCTGATAGAGACTGGTTAGAATTAAATCGTCCGACCATCGCTGACATTGCCTGCTTTCCCTATATTGCACTTTCATATGAAGGAAAAATTTCTTTAGATCCTTACCCCAATATACAAAAGTGGATTTCAAGCATTAAGAAATTACCGAATTATATTTCTATGCCTGGTTTAGAATAATTATCTAATCCGATATCACCAGCATACTTTTCCATGGACCAGTTTTAAACCTCCAGAAAAATACCGTACAATAAATCACTACATTTAGAGTAATAATCCACCAAAGCCCGTGTAATGTAGCATCAAAAAATCGGATGTATAAATAGCAAGGAACAATTAATAACAATATTGATATCACAATACTCATTTTCATAACGAAGCGTGTGTCCCCTGCACCTTCTAACGCGCCTAAAAACACTAAAAAGATTGCATCAAATAAACAAAAGAACGCAATGAATCTTAATAACACAACGATTGTTTCAACACCTTTATCTACTTCGTCTAATCCGCCATTTAAAGTGAATGGGTAGATAAACATTTTTGGGACAGTTAAATACAAAACGGCGAGAACGCCAAAGAATGCTAATGCAAGATGAATTGCAGACCAGGCTGCTTTTTCGGCTAGCTCTGGTTTATTCTCCCCTAGCCTTTGACCAACTATTACTGCAACTCCAATCATCATCCCTACCATTGGTAAGAATGACAGCGCTTCAATATTAAATGCGATGTTAGTAGTTACACCCTCATATGTACCAAGCGTACCAACAAACAGTAGAAACGCAGTAAAAGCAGTCATATCAATAAACAATCTGAGCCCATTTGGAGCGCCGAAGTAGATCAATCTATTAAATAACAGTCGATCGAATTTCCAGGAGGAAATTAAATTGAACTTTGTACGATATTTGTTTTGAAAAATGAGATATAAATACACCAATGCTCCAGATATGACAGCGATGTTACTTGCTGTAGCGGCACCACGAATACCCATTTCTGGAAACCCAAAATTCCCGAAAATAAAAATATAGTCCAGCGCAATATTGATGATGGTAATAATTACACTTACCCACATTACTATCAGCGTTTTCCCTAGACCCGAAAAAAAACTACCTAAGGCATTGTTCAATACCATAAATATGGCTGAATACATTAATATTTCAAAGTACAGCGTTTCTTGCACTTGCACTTCTGGCGCATGCCCTACCAATGTAAAAAATTTACTTGCGAAAAAATAGGCAGGAATAATCACTACTAACGACATTGCACTGAAGTAAATGCCTTGCCATACGATTGCGCCAACTTTATGCTCTTCTTCTGCACCATAGTATTGCGCGACAAACGTATTCACATAAGCAGCCGTCCCAATGAAGAAACACAGCATTGCAAAACTTGTCATCCCTGCTGGCATTGCGGCTGCTATGGCGGCTGGCGAATACCAAGCTAGAAACATGCGATCAAAAAATAACAAAACACTCCAGGCACCGGTGCTTAAAATTAACGGAACCGATATTACTAACACTTCACGATAACCACTCTTTTCAGACCAACGACGTTGCATAGCTTTAAACATGTGTGGATCTTACAGAGATTTTTTTAAATATTAATATATGAAATGACTGATTATTTATATTCTAAAAATTATCGCTCGGAGATAAAAAAGCCCCGCAATGCGGGGCTTTTGTTTTTTATTATTCAGTAATGTTACTTAAGAAAAAATAGAATTACTGAAATATAGGTAAATATTAGCGACGGCCTCTATCCCTATCTCCACGATTTCTATCTCGACCACGGTTTCGATCACGATCCCTGTGTTAATCACGGCCTCTGTCGCTATAAGAATGGCGACGATCACGATGTCTGTCATATCCATGGCGACGGTCACGGTGCTTATCATAATGATATCGATCCCGCTTGTAGTGACGACGCTCTTTGTAATGATGTCGAGCACGATGGCCATAATTGCGCCCATAATTATGATGTTTGTAGTGGTGCCTATTGTGCTTGTAATGATGCCCACCATGACCGCACCCCGGACCATGTCTGTGGCCTCGGTCATAACTATTACCGTAATCGTTGTAGCCAACTAGTATGCTCCATGGATAATCGTTATAACCTACGTTTCCATACACGCCTCCGCTGGCATGAGATGGTGCCGTTGCGACTAAAAGCAGCATCCCTACTGGTATAAAAATGAGCCGTTTCTTTATGTTCATCCTTTATCTCCTCTACTTTTCGCTATCGACACTGCCTACAACGCTTAGTACAGTCATTGGGTTGACGTATTTCACAAAAATTTTTTATTTACACCAAAACAGCGCTAACTAACTGATATTTTTACGTATAGCTCCATATAAAAAGTAATAAATTAATAAACTTATTGCTCAATTTTCCAGCAGGATCGACAACATACATATTGGTTAATATTCATCGCCAAATGTATTAAGATTCATATGGTTACGGGAAACTACAGCTTACTTTTAGCGCAGAGCCCATCGATTTATATTTAGGGAGAGAATATCTTAATG
>CAYXVH010000053.1:0-10600 GCA_964468615.1 uncultured Thiotrichales bacterium
ACCCACACCCACTTCCCAGCCTTTGCTTTTCTTTAGGTAATCAAGCGATTCATCGGTCATAAAAAACAACGCATAACCATATGCTTGCACACCCGCCTGCAGTCCATACGAGCCAGCTGCAGTATTATAATAGGCAACAGATTTACCATTTTCACGTAGTACGCCTTTGCCAAACTTACCACCAAGTATTAACCCCGCCTTCCAAACACGTGGAAAAACAAGAATGCCTTTAGCACCTTTAGACAATTCAACCGCACCGGGCGCACTTGCATAGAGTTTTTCTAATGCTACATCCGCTTCTGCATCAATTTCTGCTGCAGTTTTTTCTGCCCATGCAGCCTGTTGTCCCAATATGAAAATAACTACTAATAAATAAAATTTTTTACCAAACATTTATCTCTCTCTTTGTGTTAAACCAAAACATTGAGTGTCATATTAAATAACTCGCATAGCTTTTAAAAAAACAGAATTATTCCGCACATATTAATTTATAACCCTTATGCTTTATTCTGGTGTTGCATTTAATTTGTAAAGCACATCATGTAACGGTGCCTGCATAAACGGGGGGGGGGAGCAGTGCAAACATGAACAGAATAATTAAAATTTGATTTCGAATCATCATTATTCCCTTTTTTTGTTGTTTATCGATAAAGAAAATCGGTTATCAGGTTCATTGCTTATACTAAATTTGAATGTTTAAATATCCCAAAAACTAATATGGTTAATACTCAAACACCAGGTCGAAATAAGATATTCGAAAATTCTTATTATTTACCAAGCCTATAGTTAAACAACATACTTACTCACAAACAAATTGATATAGGTCAGCTAACGGCTAAATAAACGTCCGCTTTGGGTCGTAAGCGGACATTTTAAGATCTGATTTGAAATTACCAACCTGTGTCCCTCCTGCAGCCAAAACACTCATTACTTAAATGTGTATATCTTTGCGCCATTTGAATTTATTTGCACCCGCCTAACTCTTTTAATACAAACGTCGATACGTTTTGCTTTGCTAACCAGCTAGCGTAAGTATGTCTAAGCGTGTGGAAGGTGACGTTTTTCAATTTTGCTCTGATACAAGCTCGACAGAATCCATCTTTCTCACTCTAAATAGGTTTACCTCTGTAATTAAATACATATGGTGACACCTTATAAAATAAATAGCTGACTCTTGCGACACCTTTAAAGCAACACTATTAAGAGATACGCCTCTTGAAGTTTGGCTCTTGTGATCGATACTAAGTACCCAACTCTTACCTTGTTCAAGGGCTACGTTCTCCCACTTAAGGTGGAACCTTAACGTCATTAACTGTCTTGACCACCCTCAACTCACCCAGGACTTAGTGAAATTGCCTACGGTTAAGGACATTGCACTTCCTTAATCATCTTCACTCTTGAGGAACCGACCGGAATCATCCTTACCACCTTCTCACACGGATCGTACAATACGTACAGGTCTGCATTGCCGCCCAGGTAGAGCACCTGAAGCGGTTTGTATTTCTCATCAAGATCGTGAATGATCGCTGGTCGCGCTGACAGGCCAATCGCTTTCGGCGCCAGGAAACCGTGCAATCCATCGGGGCGGAGGTCGGGACCTTCAAAAACCTCAACCGTTAACACGATCAGAAGAACCAATATGAGGCCGCTAATAATAGCTAGCGTTCCTCGAACCCTGTCTTTGGCAATGGTGAGCCAACGTGGCAAGAAATCATTGCTCCCTATAACGTGGACCAGCAGAATCAAGGCAAAGGCGATCCCCATTATAAGGGTAAGAATTTTTCCGCCAGAACCTTCGAACGGAAGCGTTATTAACAGGACAATGACAGCTAAAAACATCCAACCCATCCAGTAGCCAAATAAATAGAAACCAATTGGCAAACCTATTGTTTTGATTTTTTGCGCTTTCGTTAATAGCACACTGAGTTTTGGGTGAGTATTCACCCAGTGTCCAATCATTCTCATCCAGGAACGGATAAACATCAGTGGACCAAAAATACCTATAAGCACGAGCAGGAAAATCAGGAAGTCGGTCACACGTGAAGATGCGTCCACACCCAGGTCAGAGACACGCACGCCAATAAACCCCCAGTATTTGCGCCATAAGAATTGTGTAAAGGCAGAAATAATTCCGATTAACGGGATAAGTGTCAGCAGGCCTTCAGTGAGTTTTCCACGACGTTCCTTGCCCGCGATTATTAACTCTGGCGCAGCCTGTTTCATTACATCAACCGTATCTTCTATTGGCAGGTGGTATTCCCCACGTAACACTTTTTTTAAAGCATCGAAAATCTCAGGCACATCGGATTCCTTTGACACAAATCCCAGGGCTCCGGCCTGTATCGCCAGAATCACACGGTCATAAGGAGGGTCCCCCGGACTCATCGCTAGTATCTTGACGTCCGGCAGGGCCCCCGAAACATAAGAGATAATTTCAATGCTGCGTAATCCGAGCAGCGACACGTCAATGAGCAGCACGTCCGGCGGCGCGCGTTCGATCTGTTGAATTGCAGTTTTTTTGTTATAGGCGATACCTACGATTTCAAGTACCTGAGACTCAGCCAGAAATAGATCATTCAGTTCACTCAGCAAGCCTTGGAAGTGAGCCTTCCCCTCTGGCACAGAGACTACAGCCATCAGGCGAATGGGTTTAGTATTCATGTGACTCGATTTAAATACGCGTCACAGTAGGGACTATTCGAAAACTGAAAGTATAAATCATCATTTAAAATATCAACACATCGATTATATCTGAAATTATTATTTTTAGTGTGCATATGAATTGTGTATGCGCAAAATATATACATGCAGATCAAATCGAGTTTGATCAATATCAAATTAATGATGAATATCTCGGCTACGCTTGGTCACCTGTATGGCAATCTGTAATAGCTATAAGGACACGCGAAAAACTTATACGGCTTTTGGCGAAAAAAAGACGTAAGATTGGAAATATTCATCTCAGATTCATACAATCTCAAAGCGGACATTCAAATTAATGTTCGTGAATAGCATCTACGGGGACGACTTTGTGTATGTTTATATGCTATGCCCAGTAGAATAAATAATAAAAAATCTAACATTAAGTTAGCTCAATGGAGAGAATAAACCCATGGTGATAAAAGCCGTAACGTTCTCATTAATCATAGCTTTCTTTTTGGTTATTTCACCGCTTAACGCACAAAACAATAATGCACTTTCTATTGAGCTTATTGATTCACGTATACAACAGCTACGCGAATCAGGCAGTAATGAAGAAGATGAAACACTCAAGGCATATCAAACAGCTCGTAAGTGGCTTGATACTGCTGCTTCGCATGAGCGTGATGCAGCGGGTTATCTTGATGCGCTAAAAAATGCACCTAAACGTGAAGCTGAAATCTTGGCACAGGTAGACATTGACTCCACAGCGAAACCACAAGTTGACTATGGCCTTGAGAAACATTCTATTAACGAGCTAGAAGCACAGCTAACACTGCTTCGCACTCAATTAAGTAATGCGACCAATGCACGTGATGTAAACGATAGGCGCTTGTCAGCAAGGGATACTAACGAGCAAAAGATAACGCAGCGCCTAGAAGAAATTGTTTTACGTTTAAATCAGCTGCCCGATGATCCAATTATTGTAGAGAAGGAGGCACCTTCATCTCTAACGGAAGCCTCGCAGTGGATGCAAGAATCTGAGCGCATTGCACTCAATGCTGAACAAAAAGCTCAAGAATCCCGACTGGCAAGCCAACCGGCTCGCTATAACGTTCTTCGCGCTGAGCAAGCACAGTTTACATTGCGAATAGATCAACTTTCTACCGAAATTCGAGCCATTGAAAGTCGGCTCACAGAAACTCAACTTGAAGATAGCGATAGCGATAGCGATGTTATTGGTATAGAGGAAAACAGTCCTATTTATAAACTTGCACAGAACCTTGTCGCTGAACGCGTGAGTCTTCGGCAACAACGAGTTGCTTTGGTCGAAAACCTAAGCAACATAACTGCTCAAGATGAGCAAATGCAGCAAAGGATAAGGAGAATTGAAGAACGCAAAGCTACGGTAAGCCGTGTTGTCGAATTTGCAAGTGATAGTGATATTCTTGGCAACATTCTACTGGTGCATTGGCGTGAGATCGAATCCTATCGAATGAAGAGCCCCGTTCGGTTTATCTCAAATGCTATTGGGGACACAATCATTAAAAGAATTGGACATGAAGAGACTGTGGCAGAACTGACCAGTGTAAAAAGTTATATCACAAGTCTGCTCGAAGAAGCAGGGTTAGATTCTACATTGATCACCGATACTGAACAATCAACAGTCATCAGTCTATTACAATCAATTCGTAGTGAACTGAGTAAGACTATCAAACTGCAATCTGACTACCTTGAGATGCTTCGAAAACACTTGCGAAACTACGCACAGTTTTCTGCACTCCTTAAAGAGTATCAAACGTTTGTAGGCAGCCGAATTTTATGGGTGCCCAGTCATTCGCCTATCTACAAGGCGGATTTTCAAAATGTTCCGAAAGAAATTAAAGACCTATATGCATCATTTACTAGTCTAGAACTTAACAAATTTCCAACAGCTACTTTCTTTGGATTATTGATCGCAATAATAATTTTTCTTGCACGCAAAAGATTTAAGGAACTTATGCTCAAGCTTAATGAGAACATAGGAGCGACTAAAAAAGATTCTATCGTATCGACGCTGGCAGCTTTAGGGCTAATTGTAGCTCGTGCTTTACCTATTCCCTTAGTTCTCTGGTCTCTAAGTGGGCTTTTTATTAGTGACCAAGCGTCTGTGTCTCAGATACTATCTTCAAGGCTTCAAGCGATAGCAATGCTTGTATTTTTACTATTAATCATACGTATCATCTGCGAAGAAAATGGCGTTGGATCAAAACACTTTAATTGGTACAGAAAAACATGTAATGCCGCAATAACTGAAATCAACTGGTGGTTGCTCTGGTGGACGCCGATAGTTGCTGCAGGATCTGTTTTTTTTCTCTTACAGGTTGAATTATATGGAACAGTATTAGACCAAATGCTCAGTTTGGTTTTAATTTTATTAATCGGTTTGCATATAATTTGGCCATGGATGGCTTCGAAAGAAAAGTGGTCTGGCATATTTGCAATTTTCAAGAAGCATCGAATCAAATGCCTGTTCCTTTTGCTTGTGGTGGTGGCGTTATTTGGATTTTCAACGGGTTACGTCTATACCGCACGAACATTGATTGAAAGTATTATTAACACCTCCTGGCTCGCATTGTTACTTGTGTTGGGTTACAACGTATTGAAACGCTGGTTATTGATAAGCCAACGAAAAATTCGTGTTGCAGAATATATGGACAAAATGAGTAAGGAGAAAGATGACGAACAACATGATGAGGAAGATCGTGCAGCCCTAGTTGAAATTAGTCGTGATTCATCAGAATTGCTTAAAGTCGTGATAATAGCGATTGGAGTCTTGATGCTTTGGCACTTGTGGAAACCATTGCTGCCAGCCTTAAATGCGTTGCAGCGCGTTATACTATGGACCACAACTACAATCGTGAATGGTGAAAGCGTTGTTTCTTCCTTTACCTTGAATTCTGTAATTATAGCGTTGTTAATTGCAGCAGCAACCATCTATACAGCCAGTAAACTTCCCGCGTTAATTGAATTAATTTTGCGCCAACGTGCTGGCATATCAGCGAGTGTTGGCTATACGATTAGCACGCTATTGAATTACGTCATTATTGGTGCAGGGTTTATCATTGTTCTCTCAACACTTGGACTTAATTGGTCAAAGCTTCAATGGTTGGTCGCTGCACTTGGTGTTGGGATTGGTTTTGGATTACAAGAAATTGTTGCAAACTTTATTAGTGGCCTAATCATTCTCTTTGAGCGGCCCATTCGTGTGGGTGATGTAGTAACCACTGGAAATCACGAAGGTACGGTGGCGCGCATACGCATACGTGCGACAACAATTATAGATTGGGACGGAAAAGAACTGCTTGTCCCAAATAAAGAATTTATTACTGGTCGTGTATTAAATTGGACTCTCTCAACCTCAAGCACACGTGTGGTAATAAATGTTGGAATTGCCTATGGTAGCGATATAGCAAAAGCGCTTGAGATTCTAAAAGAAATTGTACACGATCATCCGCGAGTTATAGCTGACCCAGTACCTTCAATTATTTTCAAAGAGTTTGGTGATGACGCACTTATTTTGGCGGCACGTGCATTTATTGATTCAATGGAGAATCGTTTAGGCGTCATATCGGAGCTTAACCAAACTGTTTATAAGCGCTTTGAGGAGGCAGGTATTGTCATCGCATTCCCTCAACGTGATATACATTTTGATTCTGAGAATCCACTTCGAGTTTCTGTTCAGCAAACAGATACTTAATTGGTATTTTAAAGCTTTTAAAAATTTTTAACGGGATAAGATGACTGTTAATAGTTATCTACCTTAAGGTTCACTGTCTTTAAGACAATATTTATTGACTTTGTTTTGCTTCAATATCTCGAAGCCGACGATAGGCCAAGTAATATTTGTAAATGTTTCCAACGTACTGGATCGGTTCTCGTCCAACCTTACTGGCAACAATACGTTCGACATTTTTGAACCACAGGTTTGGGTCCACACCGTATTCTGGAGCAAGCTTGCGTAATCTTGCGACACGGTTGGGGCCAGCGTTATAAGCCGCAAAGGCAAATAGATGCCTGTTGACTTCGTCGATTTCCGGGTCGTCGAAAAACTTATCCACTAAGTAGCGCATGTATTTGATCCCACCATGAATGTTGTCTTTAGGATCTTTATAACTTTTCATAAAAAGAGGAGAACCTGTCGCAGTTTCTGGCATCAGTTGCATAATTCCATATGCACCAACAGGACTCGTAGCATCTGGAATGAGTCTGGATTCTTGGTAACCTTGCGCAATCATCATGAGGTAATCAAAACTATACTTATCGGAATACTCTCGAAATAAATCTACCACTGCATCGAATTTCTTACGCTCCTGGGTTGAGGTAGCATTTTTAAGCCAAGTAGACTTTTTCATATATCGGTCGACTACCGTGTTACCAAAGTTGGTCCCTACTTTGCGACTTTTATAAAAATTATTTAATAATTCCTGTAATTTTGGTGAATCTTTTCGAAAGGCGGTGGCGATTTCTCCCTTTTCACGTACCGCAACCTCACTGATGTTGATTTGCTGAAAGATCTTCCCCCAAATCCAATCAAGCTTATGGCTGTCGACAACCGTTGCCGGATAGAGACCGGCATTGACCATCTCTAGGAGGCTACCATCATCGAGGTTCTCATTGGCAACACGTATATCAATGGGTTTGAGTTTTTCTTTAACAAATTTATTATTGAGTGCCTCTAGACTCTCAAAGTAACTGCTGGAACGCCGTACCCAAACCTCACGACCCGACAGATCATGCAGTGTTGCGATAGGCGGAACTTTAGAAGATGTAACCACAAATTCACGAATATCAGCCGCAAATGGAGAAGAAAAATCAACAATCTTTTGGCGTTCAGGTGTGATGGTCAAATTTCCAATCGCTACATCACCGAGTCCTTCAACCAACATCGGCAAGAGTTCATCGCGGCTCACAGGGATACAAATCACTCGCACCGTGTCATGTTTGTCTAGTTGTTTGTTAAGCACTAACTCTAGAGTGTTGGCCGTCTCAACTACAATGCCTCTTTCCTTGGCACCATCCACAAAGTAGTGAGTTCGGTCTGCGGGTGTCAGGATGCGGATGAAACCACGTTCAATCATGCCATCAAGGTCACCTGTCCATTTTAATACCTTTCCCGGTCGCAGCCAGGGGTCATCGATATCTGCGATTGTCTCAGTAGTTGGTGATTCTTCCTTTTGTTTTTTTGCTTTCGATTTGACTTCAGATGCCCAAGCACTCTCGTGAATCAATGTAGCGAATATATAGACTCCCAACAGGCTCAAAAACAGAATTAAAAATTTTACTTGGCACCGTGTCTGCTGCATCATTTTATCTTTTCCTTTTTATCTCACCGGTAAGGTGAGTAGAGGCCCTGAGGTTTGAGTCTTGCCTCCCTGAAGTTGTGTGAGTTGGCGTAATAACATAAAGGTATATTTAGTTTGTATATCGGTGTCGTCAATATAAAACCACTTTCCTCTATAGTTCACGGCCACCGCTGCAGTATTAGGACGCTCGTTCTGGGAGCGCACAATGAAAAAATTCTCAAAAATTTCATTCCAATTAAAAGGTTTGCCATCTGCAGAACTTGTGGTACGTACTACACCTGCTAAGGCGTCCTCTTCTGGAACTTGCACACCATGAGATAAAAAGAAAGATATACCTGCGAGTGAACGCATCTCTAAGCCAAGCGCATCTTTGCGTCGTAAGTGCGCAAGGGTGTCCAACTTTATCAACTCTGCGCTTGGGTCTAACCCCAACAGTTCACTGAGTTCAATTACCGGTGTAGTATTTTGAGATTCTAGGATAAATCGAAATCCCGCGAATGTTTCCTCACCTTCTTTCAAATAACCAGAAACGATTGCGTTTTGATCTTGCATCCTGTGCAGAATTGCTGCTGCATGATTGAAGTCTTGATACTTGGGGGCCTTAATCGGTGTAGGGCCTGAGGCATTATCTGCATTCTCTAGGCGATTCATTCGATTTACAGTAACTCGTAATAAACGCTCTAAGCTCCAACCAGAAGTAGACAATAGTGTCAGTGTGTCTATTTCCATAGGCGTTAGGACTTTTTGCACATAATCCGCACCTGCAAGCGGTGTATAGGTAATGGTGGGTTGCTCCGCATAGTCAAGATTTCCTCCAGGACCAATATTGGTATTATCATTTCCTGACTCAGTGAAAATTTGACTGCCCACATTTACACCCTGCCTCCAAGTAAACGAGGTGGAGACACTACTTACTTGCATAATTACGGAGTTATCCGAATAACGGAGACGCACCAAGTTTAAGAGCATTTCCTCGTCATTGGTTTGTGCGAGAACCTTGTTATATTCATTACGCCCAGCCTGAACTAAGTCTGGACCAATTTGTACACAGCCATATAACGTTAGAAATATAAGCTGCAGCAGTAATAGGCAAACCTTGTAAAATTTTATTGTGCTCTTGTTATACGTATTGCTCATGCTTTACAAGTCTAAAAGTGCTAATGATTCATGATAATTGCATGCATTACTCTGCTTGGTACAAGCTATTAAGAATACAAACCTCATGTAAAGGTCTTAGCGATTCTTTACACCATCGTTATAGCCTTTCTCATATGCTTCTTTTTCATGTTCCTTGTGTTTTGAGCGAAGGTATCCTGTGGTAGCACCGGCAACAGCGCCGATTGCTAGTCCCATGCCGTAATCACCAGCAATTGCTCCGATAGCTGTTCCGGCTACGGCACCGATCGCCCCACCTTTCAAAGTTTCATGTTTAGTATCTGATTTTTGTTCAGTATCTGACGACATAACCGCGCTACCCACGAATATAAAAGTCAATATAAAGGCTATTACAAAGAAAATTTTCATCGTGTTCTTCTCCTATTATTTTAAGCGGACGCCTTACTTACAGGGCCACGTTTCTATCAAAAACCGAAACTCTGTTTCAACAGGAACTTCGTGCATATGTTCCGGATGCGCGTTGGCCCAACTGATAAACTGATCAATCGCATCATTTCGTGATGGCGCAGGTTCGGGCACACAGACTAGGTGCTCTTTTTTTGGCCCCAAGCGTGAAACTTTATAAAAATGAAATGCGCCTACTAGGTACCCGTGACAAAAATGCAGTGCCTGCCCATAGAGTGGATCATCTGTGTTTACATTGCACAAGTTGAGTAGGCTTTGTGTGTTTTTGACTTGGAAATCGGATTTTGTAACGGTGCCTGCATAAACGGGTGGTAGCAGTGCAAATATGAACAGAATAATTAAAATTTGATTTCGAATCATCATTATTCCCTTTTTTGTTGTTTATCGATAAAGAAAATCGGTTATCAAGTTCATTGCTTATACTAAATTTGAATGTTTAAATATCCCAAAAACTAATATGGTTAATACTCAAACAACGGGTCGAAATAAGATATTCGATATTTGAAAATTCTTATTATCTAATTGAACAGCATACTTATCACAAACAAATTGAGATAGATCAGCTAACGGCTAAATAAACGTCCGCTTTGGGTCGTAAGCGGACATTAAACAGCTAGGTACTGACAAGTTAAGTGCATCTGAGTGACAATGTCCAGATGAAAACATCAATCAGTTTGTATAAACGTCACCGCTTTCCTTCAAATATTATTCAATATGCCGTCTGGCTTTATTATCGGTTTAATGTCAGTCATCGAGATATCGAAGATCTGTTAGCTGAACGCGGCATTGAAGTCAGCTATGAATCGATTCGTTCATGGTGTAACAAATTTGGTACTCATTACGCCCGGCGCTTAAAGAGAAATCATCAAGGCTACGGTGATACTTTTTATATTGATGAAGTGTTTGTAAAGATTCATGGACAACAGAAGTACTTGTGGCGTGCAGTGGATCAGGATGGTGAAGTAGTGGATGTATTTTTACAATCGCGCAGAGATGCCGCTGCAGCCAAGCGTTTCTTCAAGCGACTGATACGC
>CAYXVH010000054.1:0-7175 GCA_964468615.1 uncultured Thiotrichales bacterium
TTATATTTACTACTTGTATTTTGCTGACCTATGTTTGTAGCGTCACAGCAGATATTGGCAAATTAAATGCAAGTGAAGACCAAGATTTTCAAGGTTTGGATGAAGATATTCAAGTTTTGAAAGAAGAAGTGCTTGAGTTAAATCGTGATCTATATATTTTAGAAGAAGAATTGCTTTATCCATCTAGTACACAGGTTGCAGTTTATGTTTCGGTCGACGTCGGTGATTTTTTTGATTTAGATTCAGTACAAGTCACGCTGAATGAGAAAATAGTTGCAAATTATTTATATACCGAACGTGAAGTTGATGCTTTGCTGCGTGGAGGTGTGCACCAAATATATATTGGTAATCTTCCATCGGGTGAGCATGAGCTGGTTGCTTATTTTGTTGGAAAAGGACCAAAAGGTAGAGATTTTAAGCGAGGAGCTAACCGTATTATTGACAAAGGTTTGGGGGCTAAATATTTAGAGTTAAAGATTACGGATCGTACTCCAAAGCATCAGCCGGACTTTGTTGTTAAAGAATGGGAATAAATTTATAGATGTTGTTACTTAGGGGAAAAACATTGCGTGTTTTTAAAGCCAAGGCTATCTTGGCTTTTTGCATTTGTGCACTTTCGCTATTCTCAAGCGTTTCTACTGCGAATATCGATGAACCTAATGTTATAAAAAATCTTCACTACGGTGAGGTTCTATTTCATTTCTATCAGGAAGACTACTTTACTTCTATCGTTCATTTGTTAGCGGCTCGCGATTTAGATAGAACTTCGCATCATGTGCCTGACGATGAGTTATTGCTTGGTGGTATAGATCTCTCATACGGTTTACATAAAGAAGCTTCAAGAATATTCGATAAATTATTACAAGGGAATGTGCGCGATGCTATTAAGAATCGTGCTTATTACTATTTAGCTAAAATTTATTATCAGCGTGGTTATATAGATGAATCGGCAGACTTTTTGAGCAATGTCAGCGGCCCAGTGCAAGAAAGTGTATTTGGAGAATTAAAATTGCTAACTGGCCAAGTATATATGGCGCAGGGTAAATACGATGCAGCTATTTCTAGTTTAGATAAGTGGAAAGCTCCAAAAGAATATAAGAATTATGCAAACTACAATCTCGGTATAGCCTACACAAAAAGTGGCCATGTAGACAAAGGTGTCGAGTATCTTAAAAAAGTTGGCAAACTTAAAGCCAAAACCGAAAATATGCGCACGCTTAGAGATCGTGCAAATTTAGCATCGGGTTTGACCTTAATTCAAAATGATCATCCAGCTGATGCCATTAAATATCTAGAAAAAGTACGTTTAGAAGGCCTGTATTCAAATTTAGCTTTGCTTGGTATTGGATGGGCAAATACCAATGCAAATCAACACAATGCGGCATTAGCGCCTTTGCAAGAATTACGTAATCGCAGTGCGTACCATTCAGAAGTGCAAGAGGGCGTGTTAGCGCTTGCACATGCTTATAACGAAATGGGTCTTCATGGCAGAGCTGTAAAAGCTTATGAGCAAGCAGCAGATATTTATTTAGAAGAAGCAAAAGAGCTTTCTTTGGCTGCAAATGAAATTGAGCAAGGGGTATTAGTAGATGCTTTATTAGATCGCACCAAAGGTGGTCCACAAATGGGGTGGTTCTGGACACTCAGAGATTTGCCTGATTTTCCTGAAGTGAAATATTTTACTGAACTTCTGGGCGAACACGAGTTTCATGAAGCGCTGAAGAATTTTCGAGATTTACTTTTTCTAAAGAAGAATCTGGCACATTGGGATGAAAATATATCCATATATCTAACGATGTTGGATACACGTAAAGCTCGCTATCAAAAATATTTACCTCTAGTACAGCAAAGATTAAGTGGTTTAGATTTAAGTAAACTTCAGGCTCAACAAGACAGCATATCTTTCGTGCTTAATGAAATCGAAAATGATAATGCATTTATTCAACTTGCCACCGCAGAAGAAAAGAGAAAACTCGCGAACATTGATGCATTAGAGCAACGTTTGGAGTTACTAAAACTACAAGAGCCCGACAATAATAAGATTGCGCAAATGAGTGAAAAAATTGCACTTATGCGCGGTATTATGAAATGGCAAATTCATAGCGCTTATATCGAGCGAACTTGGAATCATAAACAACAGATATCTGAGATAGAAAAACATTTAGCTATCACGCCAGAGAAAAGTGTTTCTATTAAAAAAGCTATTACAGAAAGTGTTGAGAAATTTGATGAGTTTGAAACACGCATTCTTGCATTGCATAAAGAGATTAAAAGATTAATTCCAATAGCTAATCGGGTATTTGAAGAACAATCACGTTACCTTGAGCATGTTGCTGTAAAAGAACTCAAGCAGCGCGAAAATATTCTTGCAGGATATGAAAAGCACGCACGCTATAAGCTTGCATCTTCTTATGATGCCGCAGCATCTTCCATTATTCCAGGTGCTGATGAGTCAAGTGATCAAAATACTAAGCCAGAAAAGTCTAAGAAATGGTGGAAGCTGTGGTAAAGCTTGCGTATCACATAATTTTGATGGCTACCATTGTAACAATGGTAGCTGCATGTGGAAACTTTGGCGGCAAGAAAGGCAATACGATTGGTAGTATCAATAAAAAACGCGTCAAGGTTAAAGAAGATTTACCGGTTGTAGGTAGTCGTACTAAAGCAATTAATCAATACAGAAAGCTGGTTAACGAAGACCCTAAAAATGTTAACCCAGAGGTTTTGCGCAGATTAGGTGATTTACGTATGGAAGAAACCGAGGATCAATTGGCAGAAAATGTTCAAGTCCCGGATAAGAGTACATATGCGGAAACCATAAGGCTTTATGAAGATGTGTTAGCAAAGCATTCTGCATATCCAAATAGAGACCGTGTTCTTTATCAACTTTCTAGAGCATATGAACTTACGGGTCAGCATGAAAAAGCTTTAAAGGCTTTAGATCAACTCGTCTATGAATATCCAGATTCAAATTATTACGGTGAAACACAATTTAGACGTGCTGAAATATTATTTGTCGAAAAGCAATTTGCCCAAGCTGAAGATGCATATGAATCAGTAATTAAACAAGGCTCAGAAGGTCGTTTTTATATACATTCTTTGTATAAGCATGGTTGGTCGCACTTTAAGCAAGTGGATTATGATTATGGTATTCCATCTTTTAATACTGTGCTCGATAGCTTATTAGTAGCTGGAGTAGAAAAAGATCAAATTGCACAATTACCACAGCCTGATCAAGAACTGCTTGATGATACCCTTAGAGCAATCAGTTTAAGTTTCGCTTATCTAGGTGGCCCGCAAGAATTATCCAAGTTTTATGCAGAGTCTGGTAGACAGCCTTATGAAATTCTTGTGTATGAAAGATTAGGTAAGCAATATTTAGATAAAAGGCGTTGGAGTGATGCAGCTAACACATATCGACAATATGTCGAAACGCATCAATTTAGTCCTAAAGCACCTCATTTTCAGATTAAATCCATAGATGCTTATAAAAAAGGTGAGTTTCCATCTGAAGTTTTACGTGCGAAAAAACAATTTGTGGTCGATTACAATTTAAAATCTGAATATTGGGCACATAATGATGTTGCTCAGTCAGATGATATTGTGACTTTTCTTAAATCTAATATTACTGACCTTGCAAAACACTATCACTCGATTGCTCAAAAAGAGCGTAAAAAGCCTAAAGAATATTATGATGAAGCGGCAACTTGGTATAGCGCTTATCTAGAATCTTTTCCGCAAGATGAAAAAGCATCCGAGATGAATTTCCATCTTGCAGAAGTACATTATGAAACTAAACAATATGCCAATGCAGTGAGAGAGTATGAAAAAACAGCTTACGGATATAAAAAGCATCCGAAATCAGCTGAGTCTGGATATGCTGCCATTATTGCTTATAACGAATGGTTAAAAATAGAAAAACAAACTGCACAAAAATCGTTAATTAAAAATCAATTAATCGATAGCAGCTTCAGGTTTACTGAAAACTACCCACAACATCCCGAAGTTGCGAAAGTCATGACGGTTACTGCTGAAGAACTTTATGCACGTAAAGATTTTGAGCGAGCTACTAAAGCCTCCGATATAATTATTAATGATCATTCCAACGCAGATAAGAAGTTAGTGTTATCCGCTTGGACAGTAAAAGCTAATTCAGCGTTTGATACTGCTCAATATGATGCTTCTGAAAAAGCCTATATAGAGGCTTTAAATCGAGCCGAAGCGAATGAAGAGCTTCGCGACCCGCTTAAAGACAGATTGGCTGCATCAGTATATAAACAAGGTGAGGCGAGTAAGAAAGAAGGTGATCTTGAGGCTGCCGTTACTCATTATTTAAGAGTAGGCAGAGTCGTACCAGATGCAGAAATTCGCGCAACAGCACAATATGATGCGACAGCCGCATTATTAGAGCTTGAGGATTGGAGTCGGGCATCTAGTACTTTAGAAGACTTTCGTCAACGTTACCCTAGTCATGAATTACAGGGTGACGTCACTCAAAAATTAGCGGTTTCATATGATAAAGGTGGGCAGCATATTAAGGCTGCAAAAGAGTATGAGGCAATTGGTGCTAGTTCAAATAATCCTACTTTGAAACGCGAGGCGCGCTTCCATGCTGCTGAATTATACGGAAAGGGTGGAGATTTTTACGGCGCAGAAAAAAGTTTAATTGCCTATGTTAAAGAGCATCCGAAACCTACAGAGCCTGCTATGGAGGCTATGCAAAAACTCATCGATATGTATACAGAGCGAAAATATATTGATGATAAATTGAGCTGGCAACAGAAAATTATTGATGCAGATGCCCGCGCTGGATCTGAGCGTAGCGACCGTACTAAGTTTTTAGCAGCCAATGCTACATTGGATCTTGCTAAGCCAGAATATGATGCATTTAGTCAAATATTTTTGCTTCATCCTTTAAAGAAAAATTTAAAACTTAAAAAGAAGCAAATGCAAGTTGCATTAGATGCGTATGAGGCTGCGAGTAATTATAAAGTTCAACAAGTTACTACAGCGGCAACTTATTGGTCAGCGAAAATTTATCAAGATTTTGCAGTAGCAATGATGGAGTCGGATCGTCCTTCGGGTTTATCGGCTGAAGAATTTGATCAATATGAAATTCTATTAGAAGAACAGGCTTATCCATTCGAGGAGCAAGCGATTGAAATACACGAGCTTAATGCTTCGAGAATTTCTAATGATGTCTATGACGAATGGGTGAAGAAGAGTTTAGCAGAGCTGGAAGTACTATCGCCGGCTCAATATGTAAAAGCTGAAAGGAGTGAAGGCCTTGTTCAGAACATTTATTAAATTTGCAGTCGTAAATATTACAGCAAGCATGCTGATTATAATGCTTATGAGTTGTGCAAATATGCCAAGTCTTAAAAAGCCCACTACGGCTTCAAAAGCTAGCGTAAAAACTGAAAAAACCGCCAGCAAATCTGCCGGTAAAATATTAGCGCAACCAAATTTTAGAATTAGCAAAAAAACTGCTAGAGCATATAACGAAGCTTTAAAGCATATGCGCTCTAAAAATTACGACACTGCGATTTTAGAAATGAAAAAAGTCGCCAAGATGGACCCTCGTATTTCTGGTCCATGGGTAAATATTGGTGTAGCGCATAAAGAACTAGGTGATAAAGAAAAAGCTAGGTCAGCTTTTGAAAAAGCCTTAGGTATCCATCCAAAAAATCCATACGCTTTAAATCAGTTAGCCATTCTGACGCGAGAAGACGGCAAGTTTGAAGTGGCCGAAAAACTTTATTTGCAGGCTTTGTCCGCGTATCCGGATTATAAAAACGCTCATCTGAATCTAGCTATTTTGTGTGATGTCTATTTAAGGAAAATAGACTGCGCGTTGGGCCATTATAAAGAATATTTGAGTCTTTCTGGTGGGCAAGATAAGCAGGTTATCGCTTGGATGTCGCAGTTGAAGAAGCAGGGCAGCTAATCGCTATATAAGGCAATAGATAATGCAGCAATACATGAAAAGAATATCACTACTCATTACCTTGCTTTTTCCTTGCTATTCAGTATCAGCAGAAGATGAAGCGCCAGGTGCGGCACCAGAGCTAGAAGGTATTGATGTAATAGGTAATCGAGAATTACCTAAGGCACTGGTGATTGTTCCATGGAAAGCACCAGAGCCTGGTGATTTAGATGGGTCGCCATTACAAAGTTTAATTGATGAAGTGCTAGGTCCTGTAGATAAGGATGTGCACAAAAGAAAAGTAAGTTATTACGAACAATATTATTGATAGTAGTTTTTATCCCAGTTTTTAACATTGAGTTAAAAACTGGGTTTTTATTAAAGCGTGTAACGCTAAGGAGCAAATAATGGAAGAGAACGGGTCAGAAATCATCACTACAGATGGTTCAGAGACTGTACTTATGGATGGGGCAGAAATGCTGGCAACACCAGAAGTGTACGATCCGAGCATGTATGAAACTGTAGTTACATTTTTCCAAACGGGTGGACCATTCATGGTTCCGATTGCAATTATTCTTGCGATTGGTCTTGCGATTGCAATTGAAAGATATTTATATCTTACCGCGTCACGTACACGCAATACACTTGCATGGAATAAACTTCAATCTGCTTTGGCATCAGGAAATTTATCACAAGCGATGGGTTTTGCTGAAAAATCAAAAGCTGCAGTAAGCCGAATTATTCATTATGGATTTTTACGTGCAAAAACATCACGGCGTCGTGATGATGTAGAAATTGCTATGGAAGAAGGTTTAATGGAAGTGTTGCCTAAGCTTGAGAAACGCACACACTACCTTGCTACATTTGCAAACATTGCAACACTGCTTGGATTACTTGGAACCATTATTGGTTTGATTGGTGCATTCACCTCAATTGCAGAAGCAAATCCTGCTGATAAAGCGGATATTTTGTCTGCAAATATTTCGGTTGCGATGAACACCACTGCATTTGGTTTGATGGTAGGTATACCGCTATTGCTTATACATGCATGGTTATCAACTAAGACTACTGAGATTGTAGACAGTCTTGAGATGGCTTCTGTAAAAGTGTTGAATTTTGTTACAGATCGTAAACCAGCAGAAGCTTAATTTGATACTTCAGGGTAGTTAATATGCTTAATAAAAGACGTTCCCGCAGACGTACTGCAAAGCATGATGCTGAACTAAGCGTAACGCCATTCATGAACTTG
>CAYXVH010000055.1:0-5815 GCA_964468615.1 uncultured Thiotrichales bacterium
CCGCTATTGGCCGAAAGCGGACATAAATTAAACCATTCGGGGGAATGTTAGATTGGAAAACTCAAAACGACATAGTTTAATGTCTGCTTATGACCCAAAGCAGACATTAAACGATTTGCAAATCGGGGTTTCAATTTGCTCTTTTCAATATTTCTCAATAGTCAATAAACTGCTATCTTAATCAACAAGATGCGTTTCTATATAAGTAATTATTAATTCAGCTATACAGACAGAGGGTGTCTGGTTAACAACTGTTAGATTTGATACACACTTTATTTGTACAGAGTTTCACTTTCTGAAACACTTGCGACAGACCAAAGCATAAAAAAAGCAGGCCTATTGGCGAAGCTGATAATCCGTTCATGAAATCACACGTATTGATTTGTTTAATAAAAAGGAAACGGCATGAGTAAATTAACAGTGGGAGTCATTGGGACTTCAAGAAAAGAAGATGAGCGACGGCTTCCAATCCATCCAGAGCATTTGCTGCGCATTCCTGAAGACATTCGCTGCCAGTTAATATTTGAGGAGGGTTATGGTGCACCTTTTGGTATCGCAGACTCGGAAATTGCTGCTATGACAGGTGGCATTGCTACCCGCCACACATTACTGGCCGACATTGGCTCGGTTATTATTAATAAGCCAGTCTTAGCTGATTTACAGGAACTTCGCGAAGGAGGAACACTTTGGGGCTATGTGCATTGTGTGCAGCAACAGGACATCACCCAGACCGCTGTCGATCGTAAGCAGACGCTCATTGCCTTTGAGGATATGTATGTTTGGTCTCCTAACGGGCACATTGGTCGTCATACTTTCTACAAGAATAACGAAATGGCTGGCTATTGCGCAGTCATACATGCCTTGCAACTTAAAGGTATCGATGGGCATTACGGCAATCAACGCAAAACAATTATTTTCGGTTTTGGTGCCGTCAGCCGTGGTGCGATATACGCGCTCAAGGCGCATGGTTTTAGAGATATCACCATCTGTATTCAGCGCCCTGACCACGAGGTACGTGAAGAGGTGCTCGATTGTAACTATGCCAGAATTCGAGCAGGCAGCGAGGATGAGGCACGCATGGTGTTGGAATACGATGGAACCGCGCGGCCGCTGACTGACTTGATTAGTGAAGCGGATATCATCGTAAACGGAACCTTTCAAGATACAGAAAATCCTACCGACTTTGTCACCGAAGCAGAAAGCGCATACCTCAAGCCCAATGGTCTGATTATTGATGTCAGCTGCGACGAGGGAATGGGATTCTTTTTTGCCAAACCAACCACATTCAAGAATCCGATATTTAAATATGAAACCATCGATTATTACGCCGTGGATCACACACCTAGCTATCTCTGGGAAAGTGCTACTCGATCAATTTCTGCCGCTCTCATCGTTTATTTACCGACTGTACTGGCGGGCCGTGATAGTTGGCAGAAAAATGAGACTATTCGACGGGCTATGAATATTGATGGTGGCGTGATTCAGAATCCCTCTATTCTGTCGTTTCAAAAGCGTGAGCAGCACTATCCCCACGCCTACATCAATCCGGTTGGAAATGCTGTCTCGAATAAGGTTGATGCCTAACAATTGCCTCCAGCCGACGGGCCTTCGGCGCGCGGCTGAGGCAGGCATTGTATGACCGCTATTGGCCCAAAGCGGACATTCGCAATTAATTGCAGATAAGTCTAACTTAGTAGTTAAATTACCCCTAAATTTACAATGAATTAAGCGTCGATGCCTTTGAAAAAAACATGTATTTTCTGTGAAATGGCACACTTAGCAAATTGGCTAAGTTGTATAAAGTAATTGTCATACTCAGCAAGGATGAATATTGCAATGCGGTACAGAACAATAGAAAACTCCGAACATGTGCGCTTACGTCGTGAACGCCGTTCAGCTGTACAAATTCACGAGTTCCCGCTTGAAGACCTGAAAGGAAACTTCATTCTTGAAGATCGTAGGGTTACTCTTGAGCGTAGAACTGAAGGCTTAGATGTTACTGAAGCTAAGATCTCTAAGGTAGAATTTCAGGAATACTTCGATGAATACCAGAGAGGTGAGTAAATTAACTATCATCTAAAAGAAGTGACACCATTGAAACATTTCACTATAAGAAGTTCTGATAATGATCGTAGAAAATCATTACAGCCTAGATCATTTCCCTTGTTGCGCCGAGAATACAGAAAAATCATCTCGAAAGAAGAACGTGTAGAACATGAACGCAGAGTAGTGAGATTAGAGTTGATCTAATCAATCCACTATTAAGACGAGTCTCCAAAGTACTTCAAAGATTATCATCACACGATATAGTACTTTGATCCTTGAATCTTAGTATAAACATCAATGACCGCTATTGGCCGAAAGCGGATACTCAGAAAGTAAATTAAGGGGAATCTTGGTTGGAATCTTAAAACAACATAGTTCAATGACCGCTTACGACCCAAAGCAGCCACATGCTGCCCAGTCAAATCAGTTAAGGCATTAATAGGACATTAAGCGTATGATCACGCTATCTTGGAACTACGTTCCGATTCTCTCCCGAGTTTAACCTCTCGCCAGTTCATCGGTAAATTTTAAATTCACACCTTTAGCTTGATGCTATGGGGAATAAAAGTGCACGACTTGTTTCTCAAGCTGCCAGCGCGCGCGCTCGTTAATTTTTAGGGTAATACATATGACTGATGAAGAAAAACAATTGAATAATTTAAGCAATAGATCCAATCATTCTAATAGTCACTATGATTGAGGACGAAGAAGTGTCTAAAAAGTTGCAGCCTTCTATTCTCTCTTATGTAAAAGACCTTCCCAATTTGTGCTCACTTGCAGGATTGGCGTGCACATTAATTGCCATTTACTTCGGTATTTTGGGAATTTATTACGCAACAATGATTGGTATGGTCTGGGCCGTTGCCTTTGACTGGGCAGATGGACTAATTGCAAGAAGAATGGAAGGGCGAACTGGTAACGACCAGATTTTTGGTGGGCAACTTGATGTATTAATCGACATTGTAAGTTATGGAGTTGCTCCAGCAATTCTTCTGTTGAGTTATGGAAAATTTGAACCTATATTTTTAGTAGGGGCTTTTATTATGCTCGCTGCTAGCGCGTTACGACTAAGCTATTTCAGCACATATGGCCTTTCTGATGGATCTAAATACACAGGGCTAGCCTTAGACAACAATAATCTCGCACTCGTTTTCATATTTTTATTTGAGAGTATTTTTAGTCAGGGAATATTTTCAGTTATTTTATATGTTAGTTGTCTTGCACTTGCGTCACTTAATGTATCGCAAATAAAAACACCAAAGCTTTCTGGAACTCCTATCAACGTCTATCTTCTCGCTGTATATACGCTTGGAATAACTGGTATCTACGGTTGGAAACTTTTATAGAAAGTAACTAAGTCGACGACACAGAACAATGAAAAATAACTTTGATATAGGAACTAAATAACATAATGATTGTATATACAGTTGGAACATTCGACTTGTTGCATGTAGGACACCTTGCTCTATTAAAACAATGTAAAGAATTAGGAGATGTCGTAGCAGTTGGTGTTGCTTCTGATAGTGTGGTGAATTCTTACAAACCAAATGTTCCCGTAATTCCTCTCGATCAAAGAGAAGAAATGCTGAATGCTTTACGCTGTGTCGATATTGTGCGTCCTTACTATGAACTTGAATATGTATCGGCTTGCAGGGAATTGAATGTCGATATTTTCGTGGTGGGAGAAGATTGGGGAAATAAGCCCCATAATATCGATGTGGAGTCTTATTTAAATACAAATGGTAAAAAAATTATTCAAGTTCTCTATAATCCCCGCACTTCATCTACTTCAATAAAAAATGATGTCGTCGCTCAAAATTTGATGCTGATACCAGATGGAAGTCGTTCGACCCAATGGATAGATGCCCAATAATAATAGATGCAATACTTTTGTTATGAGGTCGTACAGAGTTTCAATTTTCCACCTAATCGGTATTCTGCGTGACTGCTTCTGCATGAAAGCAGACATTATAAATTAATGAAAAATTTAACCATCAGAGAATTGATAATTCAATTAACAACTCAGATTGGCTCTAGAAATGAAGACCACATAAGTAGAATATTTGAAATCTTAAAGAAAAGAACTGGTGAAAAACATGCTAGGGATGTCGACAAGTGGATTGGATGGTATTTAAATAGTCAAGCTAATGAAGAGGACAAGAGAGTTGTTGAAGCTAGCTATAAGTTAATTAAGAGAGAAAAAAGTAATGTGTTGTGAATTAAAAGTTGTCCCCATAAATGCCCCTCATCCTTTTATATAAGGTTTATGTATTTATATGACTTAAGGAATCGAGGCTTATTTTCTATAATATTAAGAGGTAAATAGAAAAAATAACCCAGACTTCTATGCACTTTACTGAACGCCATTAGACGTTATTGGATGGTGGAGGCGGCGATAACCTTAAAGCTAATCTAAGTTTCTGATTCAATTCAATATTTTAAAAATTTCTTAAACAAATACCCCCAAAACTACCCCTACTAATGCTTGGATGTAGATAGATTGCTGTGGACGCTAATGGAAGGTAATGTCTGCTTACGACCCAAAGCGGACATTCGCATATAAAGAATTATGAAACGGACTGTTAGTAACCTCTTTTGATATTTAAAAAATGCCCTCTGACCTGGATATTCGCAATGCGCCGATCAGGTATAAAGCGCCGATCTTTTATTACTAATTTGCATTCATCATCGAAGACGGGAAATTGTGGTGACGGTTTAAAAGATCGACGATCTTCTTTTTCTCGTAAATCTAAAATATCAGGATTAACTTTATCAAATTCTTGCATTTTACTCTGTTTGCCTAAAAAAATAGGAGTCAAAAAGTACTACTTACTTTTTTCATGAGAACGTTACTGCTATGAGTATTATTGTGGAAATGAAATAAAATAATTTCCGAAATAAGCAATATTTATAAATAATTTAATAATTTAATAATTAGATAATTCTTATCAATCAATAAGTTCAATTTAATAATAAAGGCGAACAATCATTCTATGAAAGTAGTAAATATGATTTATTATAATCATTGATTGTAGGCTCAAGAATTATAATGTTTCTATAGTTTACTTAATCTACTAATGACCGCTTATGGCCGAAAGCGGACATAATTTAAACCGCTAAGGTGGAATTTTGGTTGGAAACTTCAAATCAATACAGTTTAATGTCTGCTTACGACCCAAAGCGGACATTCACACTTTTCATAATTGGCCCAGTTTATGGAGGTCGAAAACGGAACTGCTACTGAAGTCGCTGCTATTATTGACATAAATATGTGAGGCTAGCTATCAGGTTTATCTTCGCTTTGCATTTTCTCTCTAAACTTACTTTCCATTTTCAAGCACTACATTCAATATAAAACTGTACTCAAAACATGTATTAAGCATGTTTTCACAAAAGGGCTTATTTAAATTTGATTTAGGTCAATAGCGTCTCGGTATAAAAGCGTAATTAAGTATCTAGTTATCTAAAGAGGATATTGTGATGCACGATGGAGGATTTTTTTCACATTGGGGATTTGGCTTTGGTCATTGGTCTCTCGGAATTTTGCTTTGGATTGTTGTAATTGTTTTAGTTGTAGTTTTTATAAGAGCAGTTACTAAGACTAATTAATGTTGAATTAGTCGAGCAAATTTAATGATCCAATGAGAATTCCTGAAAAAAGTGTAAATAAGACAGCCTGGTATATACGTCCTTTCTTTTGGAATCAACGTAAAAAGTACGGGCAAGTGCTTAAACCCGCACTACTTTGGGCGAGAGTGCCCAAGTTGTT
>CAYXVH010000056.1:0-33356 GCA_964468615.1 uncultured Thiotrichales bacterium
TTCGGGATCGAAAAATCTACGCTGAAACGGTTCGCATGCTGCACCTGGGCCACCATGCAAAAAAACAACCGGGATGCCATGTGGATTTCCGCATTCCTCAATCCATATAGTATGAATGGATGAAACCTTAAGTTGGAATTCGTGATAAGGCTCAATTTCTGGGAATAATGTTAGTAGCTCCATTACTGTATTTTCTTGGCCGTTTTAAAGCTCATCTCTTCTGCGCAACTAAGCTTGCAACATTACGTAAACCTTTTTTTACGTTGCCAACTGTTCCGTGCTCTTGATATGCAAGAACATGTAGGGGTGAAAACAATGCTAACAACTCATTTTGCTGCAATCGATATTGTGGATTGCTTGGCCCCACATCAGAAACTTTTTCATTTATAAATGTCTGATAAAACAATAACCCCTTAGATTTTAATGCCGTAATAATATCTTGCGTTAATGTTCTCTCTAGATAATAGCTGACACAAATCACATCAAATGAACTCGATGCAGGTGGATACTGTTCAATATCCCTAACTTCCGTAGTAATAGAAATATTTTCCCTCTGGCAATGCGCTTGCACCCTTTCGATTGCTATTGCTGATATATCCCAAGCATGAGTGCTCAATCCACATTTAGCTAAAAACATAGCATTGCCGCCCAAACCACAAGCAAGATCTAACGCTAACCCACTGCTAGGCAATAAATATGCATGGTCCTGTAGGACATTTGCAGCTTTAGTTTCTAATTCACAATCTGTTTGATGTTCAGCGGCGTAAATTTCATTCCACTTTTTTTCGCTTGCATGATCCGTCATATATAATTTAACGACGCCAGAATGCTGGCGTCAGCACAACCAATAAGGTAAAGATTTCGAGACGTCCCAGTAACATACCTAAACACAATACCCACTTACTAAAATCGTTAATACTCGTGTAATTAGCACCTACCTCACCCAACCCTGGGCCAAGATTATTTAGTGTTGCCGCCACCGCTGAGAATGCTGTGACTTGATCTAAACCAGATGCCATTAACAATAAAAGCATTACGACAAATACGCCGATATAGGCCGAGAAGAAACCCCACACTGCTTCAATTACACGTCCATCGACTGCATTAGATCCAATTTTTACTGCAATTTTCGCATTGGGATGAATTAAGCGCATCATTTCGCGCATACCTTGTTTAACCAATAGCAACACCCGAATCACTTTCATTCCACCACCGGTTGAACCTGTGCAACCACCGATAAAACTTGCCAGGATTAACAGTAGCGGTAAAAAGCTAGGCCAGAAATGGTACTGGGAGGTGGTAAAACCCGTCGTAGTAGCAATTGACACTGCATGAAACACCGCTTTTGAAAATGCATCGCCCCAACTCAAATACACTTCACCGATACGCAAAAACACTGCAGTGATCGTTGTGATAGAGATGATTACAAAGAAGTAGGTTTTAAATTCAGCATCCTGAAAATAATGTCGTAAATTTTGTGATTTCCAGGTTATAAAGTGCAAGCCGAAGTTTAAACCAGACAGCAGCATAAAAATGATGGAAACGGTTTCAATCGGCATGCTACGAAAATAACCAATACTTTCATCATGGGTTGAAAAACCACCAATCGCTACAGTAGAAAAACTATGGCTTATCGCATCGAATACACTCATGCCTGCTAGCCAATAACCAACCGCACATGCAATCGTTAAAGACAAATAGATATACCAAAGTGCTTTTGCCGTTTCTTTAATACGTGGGGTCAGCTTGGTATCTTTAACGGGTCCTGGTGTTTCTGCACGGTAAAGTTGCATGCCGCCAACACCTAACATAGGCAGGATGGCTACGGCTAAAACGATAATCCCCATGCCACCTAACCACTGCAGTGCCTGGCGGTAAAACAAAATACATTTTGGTAGTTGATCAAGATTGGTAATCACCGTTGCCCCGGTGGTGGTTAACCCTGAAACCGATTCAAAAATTGAATCGGTTATGCCTATAGAAAGAGAGTTACTTAAAATCAGTGGCAGCGCACCAAACAGACTCAGCACTGTCCAAAATAGCACTACGATCAAAAACCCATCCCGTAAACGCAAATCGTCTCGGTAACTACGCACCGGGTACCACAACAACAAACCGGTGATGAGGGTAATCATAAATGCGATTACGAATGGAAAATATGCTCCCTCTTCGTATATCACATCCACCAATATAGGTGGCAACATGGTAAAACTAAACCAAGCGAGCAAAATCCCTAATACACGCTGAATAATTTGTCTTTGCATGAGAGTGTTTGAAAGTATAAATATTTAAGAAAAATATTTAGAGAAATACGTATCTAATTGCGTTTGATTTTAAGTGTATTAAGTTGGCTAAATAAAAGTGGCGCTAACCTGGAAAAGTTTTTCTATATTTTTTACACCTGTCTTATCTGCCAAAAAGATAATTACGTGATCTTCAGACTCTATAGTGACTTCTGCTTCTGCCATTATTACATCCTCGCCTCGAACAATTGCGCCAATGGTTGCGCCGTTTGGAAGGCTAATTTGTTCTATGTTACGCCCCACAACCTTAGATGTCTTTTTATCGCCATGCGCTACCGCCTCGATGGCCTCTGCAGCACCACGACGCAAAGAATGTACTGAAACAATATCGCCTTTACGCACATGTGTAAGCAAGGTGCCTAAAGTAACTTGTTGAGGGGAGATAGCAATATCGATCATGCCACTTTCAACCAAATCTACATAACTGGGGCGATTGATGAGTGACATGACTTTATTTGCACCCAAACGTTTGGCAAGCATAGCGGAAAGAATATTCGCTTCATCATCATTTGTAAGCGCACAAAATACATCCATATTTTCAACATTCTCTTCGAGCAACATATCTTGGTCTGCAGCATCACCTTGTAAAACGATAGTTTTATCAAGCGCCTCAGATAAATAACTTGCACGCTCTGAAAAACGCTCAATAATTTTAACTTGATACTTATTTTCAAGAGACTTAGCAAGATGCAGTCCAATATTACCTCCCCCGGCTAGCAGAATTCGTTTATACGGCTTATCCGTACCACGCAATTGCGCAGTAATCGAGGTAGCATTGGAAGATGAAGCAAGAAAAAACACTTCATCATCAGCTTGAATATGTCCCTCGCTATGCAATGTAATTGACTTATTATTGCGATAAATTGCCACCGCTTTAGCTTCCGTTTCTGGCATGGCCTCCCAGATTTCATCTAGCCGCTTACCAATTAATGGGCCATCAAGTTCCGCACGCATTGCTAAAAGCTTTACTTTGCCATCTGCAAAATCTAACACTTGTAATGAACCTGGGTGCTCAATCAGGCGTTGAATATATTGCGAGATCAGGTGCTCAGGGCTGATTAATACATCAACTGGCAAAGCTTCTTGTACAAACAAGTCGCTATACGTTAGGTATTCCACTGCACGAATGCGCGCAATTTTAGTGGGTGTATGAAATAAGGTGTACGCAACCTGGCAAGCGACCATGTTGGTTTCATCACTATTGGTAAGAGCGATAATCATGTCAGCATCTTTCGCACCTGCTCGTGACAGCACTGAAGGGTGAGAGGCTTCACCTACAATGGTACGCAAATCTGCTCGATCTTGGATATCTTGTAAAACCGTAGCATTAGTATCTACAATCGTAATATCGTTATTTTCATTTGCCAGGCTAAGTGCTAATGATCCACCCACTTGCCCTGCACCTAAGATTATAATTTTCATGATAATTTTTCTCCAGCCACCATCAAGTTCCGGCTGTTTGCTGGCGGCGCAGGATAGGCCTGTTAATTAGCACTTGCAAGCCCTTTTCTCTATACGTGATTTTATTAGGACTCTTTGGTATTTATCCCAAGCGCACGAAGCTTGCGATAAAGATGGGTACGCTCTAAACCAACACGTTCAGACAGTTTAGTGATATTACCGCCCACTTCTTTCAGCTGATACAGAAAATAACTACGCTCGAAAGATTCACGTGCTTCTCGAAGTGGTAATTGGTAAAGATCTTCAGTTGCTGCGTTATTGCTTGAAGTCTCTTTAGTGTGCTCTTCACTTTGTTCTTCTAATGCTGCCTCTACCTCTTCAGCAGATACTTCATCTGATGAACTTAATATAAGCAATCTTTGCACTAAGTTTTTAAGTTCACGGATATTGCCTGGCCAACTGTAGTGCAGTAATCGATTTTGCGCAGAAATAGCGAAATTTCGATATGGGTAGTTTTCTTTTGAACAATAGAAATCAATGTAATACCGCAACAATTCAGGCACATCTTGCAAATGCTCACGCAGTGCAGGAATGCGTAGTGGCACAACATTCAGTAAAAAATACAATTCATCATCAAAACGATTGGCCTTAACTTCGGCTTGTAGATCGGTTTGCGTGGCAACCATCACTCGAGCATCAAATTTTTGAGCGTTAGCTCCTCCAATGCGTCTATATTGTTTCTTTTGCAACAAATGAGACAAAATCTTTTGTCCTTGTTCATTCAGATTAGCAACATCGCTAATAAAAATTGTTCCGCCCTTACACGATTCTAATAATCCAGGGGTGATGATTTCATCCACTTCAGTACCAAATAACTGTTTAGCGGGTTCACGATTATTAAAGTTATCCTCGTTAAGCACTATAAAACGTTTTGAATTTCTAGCGCTTAACGAATGTACAAAATTAGCAAAAGATTTTTTACCAACACCTGTCTCACCCTTAATAAATAAAACATTGTCATGTACCGCTAATTTTTTTGCTTGATCACGCAAAGATTGAATAGGCAGGCTTGCACCGATCGGCATTTCGACTATTTCATTCACTGACGAGGAAGCAGTATTTTTTTCGCTGGCTTCTAGTGCACGCTTAACGCTGACTAACAATTTAGCCATGGTTAATGGCTTTTCGATAAAGTCGTAGGCACCTAAGCGGGTTGCCTCTACTGCAGTTTCAACTGTGCCATGTCCAGACATCATCACCACCGGGCAATCAATGTCGCCACTACTCTGCCAATCTTTTAGTAAGCTAATACCGTCTTCCCCTGGCATCCAGATATCAAGCAACACTAAGTCTGGCCGCTTGCTGTTAGCATGCTTTCTCGCCACTGCAGTATTCTCGGCAACACTTACATTGTAACCTTCGTCCATCAATATTTCTTGCACCAAATTACGAATATCTGGCTCATCATCTACAACCAATATGCTTTCTTGGCTCATGCTGCGTCTCCTTGGCTGCGCACTGAAATTTCGCTTGCCTCAACCGTGCTTAATGTTGCAGCGCTTAAAGGTATACGAATCTTAATTCGCGCACCCCTATCAGGCGCATTCTCGGCGCGTATGGTGCCACCATGCTCTTCAACAATCTTCTTAACTATTGCTAAACCCAGACCGTTACCAGTATTTTTAGTAGTTACATAAGGTTCAAACAAACGCTCCAATAAATCATTCGGGAAACCTGGTCCATCATCCACCACCACTAAACTTACAAGCGGCACACTGCTAATTTCAAAGCATCGCGTAGTAATTTGTACTTTTGCATGTTGCTGTGGTTTATCTAGCATGGCTTCAAATGCATTTTTTATTAGGTTATGCATTAATTGCCGGAGTCGTGTGCTGTCTCCCAATATTAGTGGCGGGTAGTTATCAAGTGAGGTGTGCACTTCAAAGTTATAAATATTATTTTGGTATAACTCGACAACTTCAGAAATCAATTTATTAAGATCCAGAGGACTTTTTTCAATTTGTGGCGCCCGCGCATAGTCGGCAAAATCGTTTACCATTTCTTTCATGGACTCCACTTGTTCAACGATCGTAGTCGTTGCGCGATCTAGAATACTACCTTTATGTTGATCAAGTTCAGGTAAAATTTTACGCCGCAAACGTTCAGCAGATAATTGTATCGGTGTTAATGGATTTTTAATTTCATGAGCTAAACGACGCGCCACCTCTCCCCAGGCAGAATCACGTTGTGCGCTAATGAGATCAGTAATATCATCAAATACAAGCGCATAACCACCAGACTGTTCTTCGTCATTTGGTAGCGTTACACCACGGCACATTAATATTTTGCTTTGAAATTTATTGCCTTGACTACCGCCTACAAACTTAACTTCCGTTTGCCATTGCGTTTCACTACCCTGCAACATAGGAACAATCTGATCGCAAAAACTTTTTAAGTTTTCATGCCCCATGGACAACTGTGCAACATCGCGGCCAATGTATTCGTTGATATCAGTATTTAATATTTGTGAAGCTGTTACGTTGGCTGTTTTAATTACCAATTTTTGATCAAGACTAATTACACCGGAAGAGAGATTTTCTAAAATGGTTTGTAAGTAGTTGCGCTGGCTATCGATCAGTCGCTGGCTTAGCTTAGCTTTATCACGCGCTAAAGATAAGCGCTCGGTCATTTGGTTAAAGGAAGCAACTAACATGCCCAGATCGTCATTACGCTCGACAGGAATCTTTTTATTGTACTGACCATCTGCTACCGCCTTGGTGCCCTGTGCAAGATCTTTAATTGGTTCAACCAATCTCTGCGCGGAATAAAATGCAGCCCAAACAGAAAACAAAATTCCTAACAATAAAACCAAGGTAATGATTAATGCAAAATTTTGTTTTAGAGGAGTGCGCAAATAAACCAATTCATTATATTTACCAAATCCCTCTTGCACGCTTAAAGCCAGATCACTAATACGATCGGAAATAGGATATAAAACCTGCACCATACGTTTTTGCGTAGTTGCTCCGGTGGTGTTCATCGGAAACACTAAGCGCACATGCAAACCTGAATCTTTAATCGGATCCAAACCCACATAGGTTTCGCCTTGGCTGACCAACCGCATCACCGTCTCTCCGGGCAAACGTGGCACAACCGCTGCTCCAACTTCGCCGCCAGACGCAATAATGCGACTACTGCGAGTAAATAAAACAATTTCTGCTGCACCACTGCTACGCAATAAATCATTGATCACCAGGGGCGCATCTAATGAAGTAGTTTGTGATAACTCTTTAACCATAGGCTTGGTTTGCTGACGCAGTTGTCGCATATGCAAATCCAAAGAAGAGCGGCTTAGATCTACTGAATCTTGCAACGCCTTTTCTACATCGGCATCAAACCAACTGTCGACGCCTTCTTGAATTAGCCATATTGAAAATGTGTACACGATGCCAACGGGGACAATCGCTAGTAGCACAAACATTAATAATAAGCGTAAGGTTAAGCGTGAACCTGGCTGGCGTCTAAGCACTTGCATGCCCAGTCGATATACGTTGACAATTATTAAAAGTATAAACAAACCCAGCAAAAACACATTAAATGGGAACAACCAGTAATGAAGTTCTTCAAAACTAGTTTCGCTACGCGTGGCGTCTGCCAACATGTACAACGACCCCATCAATAAGCAGAACAATAATATGATCGGCCAAATACGCAGAATGTTTTGTTTTTCTATAGCTGCCATTCGTACCACCCGCTATCCAATCGCCACTTAGGTGAAAAATAACTTTTCATTCTTAATGGCAACGGTAATTTATTTGTTAGCAGCTGCGAACGCAGTTGCACAACATAGCTTTCTTTTTTATTTAAATAATCAGCCTCAGCAATGTACAGTGCCGACACTCTACCTTGCTGTATTAACACAGACTCTAAATCTGGAAAACTATCGCTCTCGCCTGTTTCAAGATTTTCCAAAACATACTGTTTGCTGAGCACATGATATTTAAGCGAGTGCGTTTTTACCGTTGTTACGATAATTTTATCCCAAAGCCATTTTTGCAAAGATACTATTTGAACCTCAACTTGAAACTGTAAAGAAATACCATTAACTAACGCTTCCCTCACTTCACTATTTAATTCATAAGCAATTTCTGCATCTAGACGCAATTCATTATTGAGTTCAGTAATGTTTAAATAATTAACTTCGATCGCACTGGTTCTCGCCTGCGCATACTCGCCAATAAATGCACACATAACCATAGCTATGTTTATAAATAACAATGTTGAAAATAATCTTTGCGGCAAACTGATATTCATGCCGATGCGCTGAGCGGGTTACTCGCTGGCTCCTCAGTAAAGCTACAGTCACTAACATCATGAGCATTAATAAAATCTTGTACGCTGATGACTTTGCCACCCGCAAGTTGCAGCGCGATTAGTTTTACGACCCCTGTACCCGTTACCACTTCAATACTTTGCTTATTGTTACTTAAAATAGAACCAGGTGACTGGTCGCTACTCGTGTCACTCACTTCTGCTTGCCAGATACGCAGTCGTTGTTGTCCAAAGTATGTATAAGCCACCGGCCATGCGTTAAAAGCACGAACTTTGCGTTCAATTTCTACAGCACTTTGCTGCCAATTAATATTAGCTTCTTGTTTAGTAATTTTTTTAGCGTAGCTAGCCTGGTTTTCATCTTGAGAAACAGCTACTAATTTACCCTCTTGTAAATTTTCTAATACCCGCACA
The DNA here is from genome assembly GCA_964468615.1 of uncultured Thiotrichales bacterium. Classification (GTDB taxonomy): domain Bacteria; phylum Pseudomonadota; class Gammaproteobacteria; order UBA4575; family UBA4575; genus JABDMD01. Next base: position 8,451 of record CAYXVH010000056.1, read on the forward strand.
ATTTCAGCAGCAGCGATGCTAGCCAGTCGGTCATGCAGGCTTGACCCTGTATCCGCAGATTGAACTGCACATGCAAATTGTTGCAAGACAGGACCAGTATCCAAGCCTTCTGCCATTTGCATAATGCTGATGCCCGTTTTCAGATCGCCAGCAATAATCGAACGTTGAATAGGTGCAGCACCTCGCCAACTAGGGAGCAAGGAGGCATGTATATTAATGCAACCCAATTTAGGAATAGCCAACACTTCTTTAGGTAACAGCAAACCATATGCACTAACTAACATTACGTCTGCTTGAAGGTTTTTAATTTGGGAGTACTGCTCTTGGTCTAAACGCTGTGGCTGAAAAACAGCTATGCCTGCATCGGTAGCAAGTTGTTTTACTGGGCCATAATTAATTTTTCGCCCACGACCCGCCGGACGATCCGGCTGAGTGAACACCGCGACGATATGATGTTGGCTCGCAATGCATGCTTGTAATGCAGAGACAGCAAAGTCTGGTGTACCCGCAAAAATTATATTTAAAGCCTTGCTCATATATTTAGTGCAGTTATTTTGAACGCGCTGGGCATCGAATTGATATTGATGACGCACATCATTGCTGGACGTTACGCTTTCAGCTGCTAGTTACATCACGCCTTTAAATGATGTTGGCAGATTGAGACGGAGCATCCTGATCTGATGGTTCCAGTTTTTTCAGCTTGAGCATTTTCTTTTTTATCCGCTGTTTTTTAAGGGGTGATAGATAATCTACAAATAGCTTACCGTCTAAATGATCTATTTCATGCTGAATGCATACCGCGAGCAAACCGTCAGCCTCTAGGGTAAATTCAAGTCCCTGTTGATCCAGAGCCCGTACCGTGATGTTCTCGGCACGCTGCACGTTCTCAAAAATACCAGGTACCGATAAACAACCTTCCTGCATCTCTTCTTCTCCGTCCTTAGTGATAATTTGGGGGTTAATCAGGCACAAAGGCACAGATTTATCATCAGATACATCCATAACGATAATCTGCTGTTGAATGTTCACCTGAGTTGCAGCCAAGCCAATACCTGGAGCCTCATACATGGTCTCAAACATGTCTTTCACCGTCTGTCGGACCTGTTCATTCACCTCATCGACTGGAATTGCTTTTTTTCGCAACCGCGGGTCAGGAAAGTGTAAAATTTCTAAGAACGCCATTAAGTTACACAATAGTTATAAATTAATTTAGTATTACCTGTATAAGCTCACGTATAAGATATACCTTATGCTTATAGGGCTATACTCTAGTATAAAAGTATTGGTAACTAGTTTAGCAAAAAATCTTCTATAACAACGGATTAAGGATCAACATGCTGGGGAAATTCAACAATCACGGCACATTTTTCATACTACTAGTCACTTGCCTATTAGCTGTATTAGTAGCGGCTTGTACAACTACATCGGAATCAAACAATAGTGATGCGGATACCGAGATCGAGGTTGGTGAACCGAATGTAGATATCGATACCGCTAAAACACAAGCATTAGATACATCCGGTGAACCGCACTTAGAAGATCTACCGGTATCTCCGCAAGAACATAATGTTGAATTTAAGGCATCTGCTCCTGAGCAATACACGGTGGTGCCTGGTGATACTTTATGGGACTTATCGAATCATTTTTTAGTTCAGCCCTGGTATTGGCCAGAAATTTGGTATCTAAATCCTCAAATAAATAACCCGCACCTTATTTACCCTGGCGATGTAATCTCTATTTTTTATGTAGGCGGAAAGCCTTATCTAACGGTAGGGGACGGTCCTAGAGTGACGAAACTCTCACCAAAAGTTCGTAGCGAAAATATAGACGTACAGGCGTACGGTATCCCTATTCCTGCCATTCAACAATTTATTATTCGTCCTCGCGTTGTGAGCGAAGAAACCTTGGACAGTGCTGCTTATATTTTTAGCTCAATCGAAGAAAGATTGGCTTTCGGCACGGGGGATCGTGTCTATGCGCGTGGATTTGACGGTGACCCGCAAGGCCAATACACCATTTTCCGCAAAGGCGAGGCACTGCATGACCCTAAGACTGATGAATTACTCGGTTTTGAAGCAATACCTGTTGGAGACGGTGAAATTATCCGCGCGGATGACCCAGCAACGTTTGATTTAACCCTAACTAAGCGCGAAGCATTACGAGGCGATAGGCTGTTACCGATAGATTTTGGTGAAATTGACACTGAATTTGTACCCCATGCACCACCCGAAAATACACATGGTCATGTGATTTCTTTATTTAATGCAATTAGCCAAGTAGGCGCCTTACAAGTAATCACGCTTAGTCTTGGAGAGCGAGACGGCATCGAAAAAGGCCATATACTGGCTATCAATCAAGCCGGACGAGTGGATACAGACCCGTTCGAAAAACCAGGCTCCTTGATAGACGTTGAATTACCAGAAGAAAGTGCAGGTCGCGCCATGATATTTCGCACCTTTGAAAAAGTCAGTTATGCCTTGATTATGGAAACCTCAAGACCCATTCAGCGCGGCGATTCAGCGACCAACCCTTAAGCGCTTCAGCGCAATAAATACATCATTTCTAAACCCGAGGTCTATTTTAGATCTCGGGTTTTTATATTTCTAAGTTGGAAGTTTTTCGTTTACTCACGTAAGTCGCTACAATTCTGTGCTGAGGAAACTAACAGAATCGTCACATGCTACCACTCAAAGCTTGGCTTACGCTTATCCACGTTGACAAACTTGGACCGGTCACGCTGCAAAAATTATTAGATCGCTTTAATACCGCTACAAGCATACTGAATGCCAGTCGTAGCGAACTGCAGTCATTCGGTATCAGTAGATCCATCATCGATGGTATTCACGAACCAAAAGAAGATGCTATACAACGCGACCTTGCCTGGCTAGAACACGAAAACCATCACGTAATAACCATCCAGGATGCTTCATATCCTGAATTACTACGACAAATACCTGATCCTCCCTGCGTTTTATACGTCTTAGGCAAACCAAAGCTTGCAGCAAACTTATTAACTGAACCGCAGCTGGCTATTGTCGGCAGTAGAAATGCCAGCGCATATGGCAAAGAAATCGCCACTTCATTTGCACAAAAATTAGCAAGTAGTGGCCTGGTCATTACCAGTGGTTTGGCCAGTGGTGTTGATGGCGCATCGCATCGCGGTGCCTTGCAAGCAGATATTGGTAGTACCATAGCCATCACCGCATGTGGCTTGGATCGTGTCTACCCTGCGGAGCATCGCCAGCTCGCCGAACAAATCTCTCAACGCGGTTTACTCATCTCTGAATTTCCTATCGGTACTTCACCAATGCCTGGACATTTCCCCAGACGCAATCGAATTATCAGCGGTTTGAGTTTAGGAACCCTGATCGTAGAGGCTTCTATGAAAAGTGGTTCTTTAATTACAGCGCGTCTAGCAACAGAACAAGGGCGCGAAGTGTTTGCCATTCCAGGATCTATCCATAATCCGCTTTCAAAAGGTGGGCATACTTTAATTCGTAATGGCGCGAAACTAGTCGAGACCGTGGAAGACGTTCTAGAAGAACTCAAGCATCACATCGACCTAGACTCTATAGAGTCTAATCAAAAATCTGTCTCTGATAGCAAACAAGATAGCGCATTAGACCCGCAACACGAAAAAATATTAGAAAGCATGGGCCATGAACCCATTAGTATTGATGCATTGATCGAGCGCAGTGGTCTAGGAGTTGAAGTAGTATCTTCTATCCTTTTGATTTTAGAGCTGAATAACCAAGTTTCACATCATGGCAATGGCATTTACCTTCGCTGCAATAATTTTTAGACACAATAGCTAATTAGATAAATTTTTCTGTAAAACTTTTATCTTAAACGGTATTTCTGCTAAGAATAACACCATAGGCATTTACAAACCCATTAGAAACGCGTAATAGTTCGCCGCCATGGGTACTTAATTAATAGTACAAACCTTTAATTTTTAGTTATTGCATTACACATGAGTAAAAATTTAGTCATCGTAGAATCTCCAGCCAAAGCTAAGACGATTGAAAAATATCTTGGCAAAGACTTTAGTGTGCTCGCATCAGTAGGCCACGTACGAGATTTATTATCAAAGAATGGTGCAGTAGATCCAGATAATGAATTTGAAATGAAGTATGAGATTAAAGAAGAAAGCAAAAAGCATATTAACGCTATCGTAAAAGCACTAAAAAAATCTGATGTGCTTCACCTTGCCACTGACCCGGATCGCGAAGGCGAAGCGATTTCATGGCATCTTTATGAAATATTAAAAGAACGCGACCTGCTAAAAGACAAAGACGTACGTCGGGTGGTATTTCATGAAATTACCAAACGCGCAGTTTGTGAAGCCATCGAGAATCCAAGAGAACTTTCTTACGACTTAATTCATGCCTATCTTGTACGTCGCGCTTTAGACCACCTTATTGGTTTCAATCTCTCGCCGTTACTGTGGAAAAAAATCAGACGTGGTTTATCTGCAGGCCGTGTTCAAAGTCCCGCCTTACGACTACTCTGTGAGCGAGAAAATGAAATTGAAAAATTTGACCCACAAGAATATTGGACCATTGAAGCAGATTGCGAAAAAGACAAGCAGGAGTTTCTCTCCAAGCTAAACATTTATAAAGACAAAAAGCTTGAACAGTTTGACATAAATAATGAAAGCGATGCCTCTGCTGCCAAACAACTATTAGATAAAAATGCTAATGGCAAGCTCGTAGTTAAAACCGTTGATAAGAAAGAGCGTAAGCGAAACCCTGCCGCACCTTTCACTACTTCTACATTGCAGCAAGAAGCGGTTCGTAAACTAAGATTTTCTGCCAAAAAGACCATGGCGGTCGCCCAAGCCTTATACCAAGGTAAAGAATTAGATGATGGAGCAGTTGGCTTAATTACCTATATGCGTACGGACTCCGTCGTATTAGGACAAGAAGCACTAGATGAATTGCGTGATTATATTGTGCAGCGTTATGGTAAAGATAACTTGCCTAGTAAAGTGCGAGCGTTTAAAACCAAATCTAAAAACGCACAAGAAGCTCACGAAGCCATTCGTCCGACTTCTTTCATGCGCACACCAGAAGAGGTTAAAAAGTTTCTTAGCGCGGATGAGATGAAACTTTATTCGCTAATTTGGAAACGAGCGGTTGCCAGTCAGATGGTTCACGCCACCTTAGATTTAGTCGCGGTTGAATTTGCATGCGGTGAAGGAAATATATTTCGCTCTACCGGTTCATCAATTAAAGATCCCGGTTTTATGCAGGTCTATCAGGAAGGGCTAGACGACAAAAAAGAAGAATCAGATGAACGTATGCTGCCTGCATTAGAGGTTGGTGAAACCGTAAGTCTCAATGAAATAAGAACCGAACAGCACTTTACTGAGCCGCCGCCCCGTTTTACGGAAGCGACCTTAGTGAAGACTTTAGAAGAATTTGGAATTGGCCGTCCTTCAACTTACGCCAGCATCATCTCTACTTTACAGTATCGAGAATACGCAGAAGTTGAGAGTCGTCGATTTACACCTACGGAAATGGGGAGATTAGTAAATGATTTTCTTACTAAGCATTTCACACAGTATGTAGATTTTGATTTTACAGCTAACTTAGAAGATGAATTAGACGAAATTTCACGTGGCGAAAAAGAATGGGTGCCAGTTATGCGCACTTATTGGAAGCCACTCATAGAACTCGTTGAAGAAAAAGAAGGCAGTGTTACTCGCGAAGAAGCAGTACAGGCACGTGAGTTAGGAACGGATCCCAAGTCGGGCAAACCTGTTAGTGTGCGTATGGGACGTTACGGGCCATTTGTCATCATTGGCACGAAAGAAGACGAAGAAAAACCAAAATTTGCGGGGCTATTACCCGGCCAAAAAATGGCAGACATTACATTTGAACAAGCAATGGAGTTGTTCAAGCTGCCACGAGATTTAGGAGAAACCGAAGAGGACGGAACAATATCAACAAGCATTGGACGATTCGGCCCATATGTTAAGTACGGTAGTAAATACGTTTCGATCAAAAAAGACAGTGGTGATGACCCTTACACCATCACACTCGAGCGCGCTTTAGAATTGGTTGCTGAGAAAAAGAAAGCCGATGCCGAGAAACTTATTAACCATTGGGAAAAAGAAGGCATACAAGTTCTTAACGGCCATTATGGGCCTTATGTAACGGATGGCAACAAGAATGTAAAAATTCCAAAAGATACTGAGCCAAAATCACTCAGCCTTGAAGATTGTCAAAAAATGATTGCAGAGGCACCTGAAAAGAAATGGGGTCGCAAAAAGAAAGCCGCAACTAAAAAGAAAAAGGCTGCTGCAAAGAAAAAAGCCCCTACCAAGAAAAAGGCCGCTAAGAAAAAATCAGCTACAAAGAAAAAAGCGGCGCCTAAAAAGAAGGCCGCAACCAAGAAGAAGTCAGTTAAGAAGAAAGCCGCAACAAAGTCAGCTGAGAATAAAGCTAACGACGATACTAGCTCTTCAGAATAATCGTGCCCGCCAATCAAGTTTCGCAGGCTATCACTGTATTACGTAGTGGCGGCGTAATTGCTTATTCTACTGAAACGGTTTTAGGGCTAGGTTGTGATCCAAAAAATGAGAGTGCGGTAAATAGAATCCTCTGGCTAAAAAATCGAGCAGTAGTAAATGGCTTAATTTTACTTGTTGCCGATATAGACGCTATGCAACAACACACCCAGGCACTCACCGAAGCACAAATTCAACATATAACCTCAACCGAGAACACTACTTGGTTAATTCCTCCACACACAGAAACACCAAGTTGGGTTGTAGGCAAATTTCAAAATGTTACCGTTAGAATTACTACACACCCTACAGCGCTAGCTTTATGTGCCGCAAACCAAGGTATAATATCCACCAGCGCGAATGTTTCTGGCTATAAAACACTTAAAACCAGACAAGAAATTAGAGATTGGTTTGGGCCACACCTAGACTATGTAATCATAGGCGAACCAGGAACGGGAATGCCAAGTACAATACAAGATCTCCTGAGTGGTGAGAAATTTCGTTAGTAATACAATATTATGCAAGCAGATATAGACCCAGACATCGACAAGGTAAAAAATTATTTACTGAATTTACAAGATCACATTTGCGGACGGTTAGAAATACAAGATGGTCTAGCCAAGTTTCAAGAAGATAAATGGGAACGAGCTGAAGGTGGTGGTGGTCGAACACGTATTTTGCAAAATGGCGCCGTTTTTGAGCAAGCCGGTGTCGGATTTTCTCATGTGTTTGGCGACAATCTTCCTCCTGCAGCCACAATTCAACGACCTGATCTTGCAGGACGTACCTTCCAAGCAATGGGGGTGTCTTTAGTCATTCACCCAAACAACCCCTTTGTACCCACCTCCCATTGCAATGTGCGATTCTTCATTGCAGAAAAAGAAAATGAACCGGCTGTGTGGTGGTTTGGTGGAGGTTTTGATCTAACCCCTTATTATGGTTTTAAAGAAGATGCAACATTTTGGCATCAAACTGCAAAACAAGCCTGTGATGATGTGGGTTCCGCTTTGTATCCAAAATTTAAAAAGTGGTGTGATGAATATTTTTTCATTAAGCATCGCAATGAAGCTCGTGGCGTCGGAGGCTTATTTTTTGATGACTACAACGATGATGGTTTTGATAACAGCTTTAAATTATTTAAAAGCGTTGGTGACAACTTCCTTAAAGCCTATTTGCCTATAGTTGAAAAACGTAAAGACCATGAATTTACCGAGCAGCAAAAAAACTTTCAGCTATACCGACGTGGTCGCTACGTGGAATTTAATCTGGTGTATGACCGTGGAACCTTGTTTGGCTTACAGTCGGGCGGGCGCACTGAATCCATTTTGATGTCACTACCACCACAAGTGCGCTGGCAATATGACTGGCAACCTGAGCCAGGAAGTGAAGAAGAAAAGCTCTATACAGAATTTCTGCCTGCGAGGAATTGGCTTACAGAATAAGGCCGTAGATCTAAGTTAGACCTGATCCGCTAAGCCTATTATTAAATCCGTTTACGCTTAGGCATAGCATAGTTTAGCGCCATTATTGCCCTAGCTTTGCTAAGATCTCAAGACAGATAATCCATATATAAGAATAAACTCGACCTAATAAAAAAATGAGTACCCGTTATCCAAGAACCCGCATGCGCCGATTACGCGCAGATCGATTCTCACGTGAGCTTGTGAGTGAGAACCGTGTGCATGTGAGTGACCTGATTTACCCAGTGTTTGTCACTGGAGGTAAACAACAACGAGTAGAAGTGGGCTCCATGCCTGGTGTTGAGAGATTAAGCATTGATGAACTAGTAAAAGATGCTGAACAGTTACATAAGCTCGGCGTACCTTCGATTGCGATATTTCCAGTTATTGAAGCTGATAAAAAATCAGCGCAAGCAGAAGAAGCCTTTAATGCAGATGGCTTGGCACAGCGAGCCATTGCAAAACTTAAAACTGAACTGCCAGAACTTGGGGTAATCAGTGATGTGGCTTTAGACCCTTTTACCTCGCATGGACAAGATGGTTTATTAGATGACAACGGTTATGTTCTCAACGATGAGACCGTTGATGTACTGATTAAACAAGCTTTATCCCACGCGGAAGCCGGTGCAGATATTGTTGCACCTTCCGACATGATGGATGGCCGCATCGGCGGTGTTCGCGCAAGTCTTGAAGAACAAGGATATCGCAATACAAAAATTCTAGCGTACTCCGCTAAATATGCGTCTAGTTTTTATGGCCCATTTCGTGATGCCGTAGGCTCTGCTTCCAACTTAGCCGGTGGAAATAAATACACCTACCAAATGGACCCGGCAAATGCAGATGAAGCATTACGCGAAGTCGAATTAGATATTCACGAAGGTGCAGACATGGTCATGGTAAAACCTGGCATGCCGTATCTAGATATCGTGCGCCGTGTGAAAGACGAACTTAAAATGCCAACCTTTGTGTATCAAGTAAGTGGCGAATACAGCATGTTAAAAGCAGCAGCACAAAATGGCTGGCTAGATGAACAAGCTTGTGTAATGGAATCACTGCTATGTATTAAACGCGCAGGTGCAGATGCTATTCTTACTTATTACGCTAAAGATGTGGCGCATTGGTTAAATAGCTAGGGCTAAGTAATCAAAGATTTAATAGATAAGTTGGTAAAATACCTTTGTGTCCTCATCTGAAAACAACTCGAAAATAGATCAATATGCAGTGATCGGTAATCCTATCGAGCACAGCAAATCCCCTGACATCCATCTTTTGTTTGCCGATCAAACGGGTGAACATCTTAACTATGAAAAAATACTTGCAGATGAAGATAAGTTTTCACAAGCAGTAACAGAATTTTTTTCAAATGGTGGCAAAGGCCTAAATGTAACCGTACCTTTCAAAAACGATGCCTGTGAATTTGTTGATGAGCTTACAGAATACGCAAAAAATGCGGGCGCGGTAAATACTATCTATAAAGATGAAAACGGTAAGTTCATCGGCGCAAACACAGATGGCATTGGTCTGTTGCGTGATTTAAAAAAATCTTTACGTATTCAAATTATAAATAAGAAAATATTAATTGTAGGTGCCGGCGGCGCTACACAAGGTATTGTTGAACCCTTGTTACATGAACAACCGTCTGAGTTGCTCATCGCTAACCGCACCGCAAGCAAAGCGGAGGCTATCGCCGAGCAGTTCAATAATTTTGGCAATGTTAAAAGCTGTGCACTAAATGAAATTCCTAAACAACTATTTGACTTAGTGTTGCATGCCACTTCCGCAGGCCTGCAGGGCAACAATGTTGAACTGCCAGTAGAAATAATTGGATCAAATACCTGTTGTTATGATCTTTTATATAGCGACCAAGACACGCCTTTTATGCAATGGGCAAGAATTAACAATGCTGAAAAAGTAGTAGACGGCTTTGGCATGCTATTAGAACAAGCCGCTGAAGCGTTTTATATATGGCGTGGGCAACGCCCAGATACAAGCATGGCGCACCATTATTTTCGTCCGGACATGGCACAAAAACCAAGCTTATGAATGATCCCATCTACAGATAAACAATGATTCAGCATATTAAAAAGCCGCCTATAGATATGGATCGATTAGAGCTTTATGCAAAGCTGATACGACTCGACAAGCCTATAGGAATCTTATTGTTGTTGTGGCCCACGCTTTGGGCATTGTTTATTGCTGCCGATGGCATTCCAGACATTAAAATCCTCATCGTATTTATTCTGGGCGTAATACTCATGCGCTCGGCCGGCTGCGCCATTAATGATTATGCGGACAGAAGCATAGACCCGTTTGTTGCGCGCACCAAGCAACGCCCAGTTGCCAGTGGGCTGATTCAACCTAAAGAAGCGTTAATTGTTGCAGGCGTATTAGCTTTAATTGCGTTTGTACTCGCACTTATTTTTCTAAACAAGCTCACCATTTACTTTGCAATCGGTGCAGCATTGTTAGCGGCTACTTACCCATTCATGAAACGCTTTCATTTTTTACCACAAGTACATCTGGGTATCGCTTTTGCGGTTTCAATTCCTATGGCCTTTACTGCAATTACTAATGACTACCCCACACCCGTTGCTTGGTTACTGTTTACTGCTGCAGTAATTTGGACCACCTCCTATGACACTTTATATGCCATGGTGGATCGTGAAGAAGATATAAAGATAGGTGTGAAATCCACCGCGATTTTATTTGGTCCCATGGACAAAGCCGCCATCGGCATGATGCAATGTTTAGTAGTACTGTGTTTAGTATTAGTAGGCGTTAACACCAACATTAGCTGGATCTATTACGTTGGCATTGCTCTCGCGAGCTTGTTTTTTATCTACCAACAAGTACTCATCAAACACCGATTTCCAGATCGATGCTTTTATGCATTTTTAAACAATCAGTATTTCGGCATGGTGGTCTTTATTGGGATCTTTGCGAATTATTGGTTTACTAAATGACCGCTAACGACCCAAAGCGGACATTCAAATATATTATTTTATATAAATAATCCTAGTGAAGAGAGTGTTATAGTTAGTCTGAAAAAAGATATTTTTCATTAAATAATAATAAGGAGAAATCGATGAAAATCTTGTTTGCATCAATGCTTTTCTTTGCATGTGTGATGACCAATGCATTTTCCCATGAAACACCCAATACACTCGATCAAATTAAACAAACAGGCAAAATAAAAATTGGCTATCGCGAGTCGGAGCCACCTATGTCTTTCTTAAATAAAGTTGGCAAGCCGGTTGGGTATTCAATTGATTTATGCAATCGCATCGTTACCGGAGTAGAAAATGCAATTGGTAAAGAAGTGGATGTGGAATATATACCCGTAACTGCGCATAGCAGATTCGATGCGCTGGTTGAAAACAAAATTGATATTTTGTGTGGCTCTACCACTAAAACGTTGTCACGCAGCAAACTCGTTGACTTTACGCAACTTACCTTTGTAACGGGTGCATCATTGATGACACTAAAGGGCGAGGAATTTAATGAACTTTCTGCACTCGATGGAAAAAAAGTAGGTGTCGTTCGAGATACCACTACGCTTGAAACGCTGAAAGTTATGTTAAAGGAAACCTTGACGGATGCAAAAGTCGTTACTTTTGATACCGCTCTTGAGGCCGTTGATGCTTTGAGAAAAGGTAACATTGCTGCCTACTCATCGGATCAGGTGGTCTTGATTGGTTTAGTCATCACCGCGGAAGATGCAGACAATTTTACAATTTCCCCCGACGTCTTTTCGTATGAACCATTTGCTTTAGCGGTACAACGCAATGATGCCGATTTTAGATTGGTTGCGGATAGTGTGCTCTCAAAATTGAATCGCACCAGTCAGGTAAATCAGATCTATAACAAGTGGTTTGGGGAATTTTCTGAAAAGAGGCCACCGTTACATAATGTGCTATACCAATTAAATTCAACACCGGAATAAAGCATAATTATTATAAATTAGTCCAGGCGGAATATTTCTAACAAGTTAAAATCTATGCCAATTATTTAGCATGTCCGTTATTGGCCGAAAGCGGTCATTCCTTTTCCGCGCATTACATCACGCTGAGAAGCGCAAGGTGAATTTGGATAAAGGCGAACCGTGTTTGAGCGTAGCGAGTTGGTGAGCCGCCAAATTTACCGAGCATCGCAAGATCAAGTGATGTTCGGCGCAAATGTTTTTGGGTACTTTTGGCGAAACAAAAGTACCTCGAACCCAGCACTCGTACCTAGTTAGGTAGGACTAGTTTATTAGCATACATGCCGAAGGATTCGAATACCCAGCGACAGTATTAAATAAAAGTAACCTTAAGCAACGCGAGCTATACACCAAACATCTACTCTCTTCGCTCCAGCCTGCCTCAAACATTTTGCTACTTCATTCACCGTATTCCCCGTCGTCATTACATCATCAATTATACAAACCTGTTTGTTTTTCAAAACGGTAGAATTATCTTTAGTTGAAAAAGCACCTTTGACATTTTTATGTCGTTGCTTCGCCGGTAACTCCATTTGCATACTGGTATCACGATTACGATACACAACATCGTAATCAAGCTCACTGCCCAGTTCTTTACTCACGATACGTGCGATTTCCAAAGCTTGGTTATAACCACGTTGCCGCATACGTTTTTTATGTAACGGCACAGGAATAATCAACTCAGGAATCTCTAGTTGCCTATCCTCAATATGTCGCAATAAAAGCTCAGCAAGTAGCTTGCCTTGGTTAAGCTTGTGGTTAAATTTGAATTGATAGATGGCATCACGGATAAACCCGTCAAATTGAAAGGGTGTTGAAGCGTGATCAAAATATAGTTCGCGATTACTGCAAGCCCCACAAACCGCAGCATTACTACTTGGCAATGGAAGCGCGCAACGGCCGCAAGCGTAATCCACCCACGGCAATCTTTGGAAACATCGTTGACAAAGATCTATTCCTTTAAGCCCTGCATCGTTGCAATGCAGACAAACTTTCGGATAAATCAATGCGCCTGCTTTTTTAAAAGCAGAAGAGATTAGTTGCGACTTAGAAGTCATGCTTTTATTGACACCCCACTGCAAAAGATTAGACTTGCTGGCACTATTATCGTTAACCTTTATGGCAAAGCAAATCTATGCAATCTGAAACTATACGCAATGACTGGAAAAAACATGAGGTCTTAGATCTATATCAACTGCCATTTAACGATTTACTGTATTTAGCACACCGCATTTTTCGTGAGAATCATGATCCTAATAAAGTACAAGTCAGCACCTTACTTTCAGTAAAAACCGGATCGTGCTCTGAAGACTGTTCCTACTGCCCTCAAAGTGGCCACTATGATACGGAGATTGAAAAAGAGCGTTTGTTGTCTCTAGATGAAGTGAAACAAAATGCAGAGGCTGCCAAACAAGCGGGGGCATCAAGATTTTGCATGGGAGCCGCTTGGCGTAATCCTTCGGATAAAAACTTAGATCAAGTTATTAAAATGATCGAAGTTGTTAAAGACCTTGGTCTGGAAACTTGTGTGACGGTTGGCATGCTAACCGAACCCCAAGCACAGAAATTAAAAATCGCAGGACTGGATTATTACAATCACAACTTAGACACCTCTCCAGAATTTTATGGCAGTGTGATTACCACCCGTACTTACCAAGATCGCTTAGATACCCTAGAACATGTTCGTAATTCCGGCATTAATGTTTGCAGTGGTGGCATTTTAGGCATGGGAGAATCTCGCGAAGATCGAGCTGGATTGTTATTGCAACTCGCTAACCTGCCGCAACACCCTGAGTCTGTGCCGATTAATATGTTAATAAAAATCAAAGGCACGCCACTTGAAAACGTAGATGATCTTGATCCGTTTGAGTTCATTCGCACCATTGCAATTGCACGCATCTTAATGCCTAAGACCTATGTACGTTTATCCGCTGGGCGTGAAGAAATGAATGAGCAAACTCAAGCGTTGTGCTTTTTCGCAGGTGCGAATTCGATATTTTATGGTGAGACCTTATTAACCGCTAAAAACCCTGAAACTGAAAAAGACCGAGCATTGTTTAACAAACTTGGCATTCAGGCAGATAGCGTTAATAATCCCGTCAATTCTGCTCTTCATTCTGAGATTAACGCTAGTCAGACAGCTGCCGTTAATTAAGCTTATTACTTTGCTATGAGTGATCTAGCAGCAGGGCTAGATAAGCTTCGACTAGAAAATCTTTATCGTAGTCGTAAATTAACTTCCTCGGCTCAGCAAGTTGAGCCGATCATCAATGGACAAAAAGTTTTATCTTTTTGCAGTAATGATTATCTAGGTCTAGCGAATCATCCAAAAGTTATTGAACGCTTTGCTAATGCTGCGCAAGAAATTGGTGTCGGTTCCGGAGCCTCACACCTAATCACTGGTCATCACGAAAGTCATGCGGCTTTAGAAGAAGAACTGGCTGAATTTCTTGGTTGTGAAAAAGCGTTGCTGTTTTCAACCGGCTATATGACGAATTTAGGAGTAGTCAGTTCTTTAGCTACACGTAACAGCACTATATTTGCAGACAAACTAAATCATGCTTCTCTGAATGATGCTGCTTTGTTATCACGTGCGAAATTAAGCCGCTATGCTCATCAAGAAACAGATCAGTTAGAAAAGAATATTGCTGCAGAAGAAAAAACTAGCAAATTCATTTTAACGGATGGTGTGTTTAGTATGGACGGCACCATCACTCCGATTAAAACTTTACAGTCCATTGCCAAAAAACATAATGCGAAACTAATCATCGATGATGCTCACGGCATAGGCGTGCTGGGCAAACAAGGCAAAGGCTGTACCGAAGGCTTATTATCTAATGATGATATTTTAATTGGCACTCTAGGCAAGGCCTTTGGCACCTTTGGAGCCTTTGTTGCCGCAAGAAAAGAAACCATTGAGTGGATCATTCAAAAAGCGCATAGCTATATTTATACTACCGCCCTACCGCCTGCCATTGCAGAAGCAACACGGGCCAGCCTACAACTCATCAAAGAAGAAGCTTGGCGCAGAGAGCATTTACAAGAGTTGATTCAGTATTTTCAGGATCGATGCAAACACGTTGGCATAAACGTATCTGCTTCAGACACTCCTATTCAACCCATTATTTTAGGGTCATCAGAAACCGCCTTAGAAGTTAGTAAGAATCTTTTAAATACTGGAATACTAGCACCTGCTATTCGCCCGCCAACTGTTCCAAATAACACCGCAAGATTGAGAATTAGTTTCTCTGCTGCACATACCAAACAGCAGATCGATCGGCTGATAGTTGCTCTTGAACAATTAGTAACATAATTATTTTCATGATAATCAATTAGATATAGCGTCCATAAATTAGCTTGCATTTACAAGTATTGCTTATTACGGTTCTTCCCAACTCTAATAACTTTAATAATCTTAGGAGGATTTATCATGGGAATGGTAAGTGAATTTAAGGAATTCGTCATGAAGGGCAATATGATGGATATGGCTACCGGTATTATCATCGGTGCAGCAGTATCTGCAGTGGTTGGCTCATTAGTAGACGATCTTATTATGCCAATCGTAGGTTTATTTACTGGTGGTGTAGATTTTAGCACTCTCGGTATACCGCTTGGCGAAGGTGAAGGCGCGGCTATATTTAGCTACGGGTCATTCATTCAAGCTTTAATTAACTTCTTAATCATCGCGTTTGTTATCTTCATGATTATTAAAGCGGTTAATAGCATGAAGAAGAAAGAAGAAGCTGCACCTGCTGCTCCACCAGAAGACGTTGTTTTGCTTCGCGAAATCCGTGACAGCTTAAAAAAATAAGAATTTGAAGTAATCTTCTTATTAATAAAATTAAAAACCCGCATAATTAATTTTGTGCGGGTTTTTTTATGTCTGAATATTTTTACATATGACCTAATGTAGCTAATGAGACTACATCGTCGCCAATAATTAAATGGTCTAAAACTTTGATATCCATTAGAGACAAAGCATCGCACAAAGTATCTGTAATTTTTATATCCGACGGGCTCGGCTTTGAATCTCCCGAAGGATGGTTATGCGCAAGGATAACTGCATTAGCATTATGTTTTAGCGCTTGCTTGACAACTTCTCTTGGGTGTACTTCAGCACTGTGTAAACTACCGACAAATAATTCTTCGAATTCGATCACTCTGTTCTTAGTATCTAAAAATAAGCACGCGAATACTTCCTTGCCATAATCTCGCATGCGCATGAGTAAAAATTGTTTTGCGTCCTCAGGATTGGATAGCGGTCCTTCTCGTTCTAGTGATTCACGTAAAAATCTGCGAGACATTTCCAGACAAGCTTGTAGTTGAGCATATTTTGCTGAGCCTAAGCCTTTAGCCTGACAAAAAGTTTTTAAATCTGCGCAAAGCAACTGACGCAAGCTACCAAATTCAATTAGTAAGTCTCGAGCCAGATCAACGGCAGATTTTCCTTTCACACCGGTGCGTAAAAATATCGCTAGTAGCTCGGCATCAGAAAGTACTTCCGCGCCTTGCTCGAGTAATCGCTCTCGTGGACGTTCCCCTTCGGGCCAATCCGATATTGCCATAATTCCCCTCCGCTTTTTCACTATGCCCGTAATCCCTTGAAATTTATGACATGTTTTGTGACCAAAGGCTATGCGGACTTGGTAAACCGTGATAGGAATTAAACCATCTTCAGAGCCATATTTGGTAGACTAAGCAATATGTCTTTAGCTAATAAAAATATTTTACTCGGCGTAAGCGGCGGTATTGCCGCATATAAAAGTGCTGAGCTAGTACGTGAATTAGTTCGTGCACAAGCACAGGTACGAGTTGTAATGACAAGATCTGCTAAAGAGTTTATTACCCCTCTTACCTTTCAGGCTTTATCTGGAAATCCAGTTTTATCCGATGAGTTTAAGCATGCCGAATCAGTAAATGGTATGGACCATATTGCGCTAGCTCGTTGGGCTGACGCTGTCCTCATCGCACCGGCAAGCGCAAATACCATCGCCAAATTAACTCATGGCGGTGCCGATGATCTACTTAGCACCACATGTTTGGCCACCAATGCTCCGATTGCACTGGCACCGGCGATGAACCAAGCCATGTGGAACAATAGCGCAACACAAGACAATGTCGAACTGTTACGCAAACGCGGCTTATTATTTTTTGGTCCTGCTGCCGGCTCACAGGCCTGTGGCGATGTAGGTGAGGGGCGTATGTTTGAGCCACATCAACTACTTCTTTCCCTAAGTAATTTATTCAATACCGGTGAACTCACTGGGATTAACGTCATGGTGACTGCGGGCCCTACACGCGAGCCTATAGATCCCGTACGCTACATTAGTAATCGCAGCTCGGGACGTATGGGTTATGCGATCGCAGAAGCCGCTCATGATGCAGGCGCTAACGTGCAACTCATATCTGGGCCTGTTTCTTTACCTTCGCCCGATGACATTGAATGCATCTCCGTAACTACAGCTCAAGAAATGTTCGATGCCGTACAAGCAGGTATTGAAACTCAACAAATCTTTATAAGTTGTGCTGCAGTTGCAGACTATCGACCAATTACTAAACAACCTGAGAAGATAAAAAAACTACATGATGATTTATCAGTAACCATGGTGCGCAACCCAGACATAATTGCTGAGGTGGCTAGACAAGATAATAAGCCTTTTGTAGTTGGCTTTGCAGCAGAGACTCGTGAACTTAATAAATATGCCAAACAGAAATTAGAGCGTAAACGCCTAGATATGATTGCAGGTAATGATGTCTCTGATGACAATATTGGTTTTGATAGCCCAGAAAATGCATTAGAAATTTTTTGGACAGGTGGACATTGCTCACTAGAGCGTGATACAAAAACAAAAATCGCGCGACGACTCATTGGTCTGATCGCAGAACGTTACGCCAACACAGATAAGAGAAGCAATGTCACAATACTCAAAAACGCAAAAGACCGAAGTCAAAATACTCGATAGCCGAATCGGCAAAGAAATTCCACTACCCAGTTATGCAACCTCTGGATCTGCAGGTATGGATCTACGTGCTTGCATGGATGCAGCAATAACCATTTCACCTGGTGAAACAGTATTAATTCCAACCGGTATATCCATTTACATTCAAGACCCAGGACTTGCGGCAACCATTTTGCCACGTTCAGGCCTAGGCCATAAACATGGCATCGTTTTAGGCAACCTAGTCGGACTGATTGACTCAGACTATCAAGGTCCGCTAATGGTTTCTCTTTGGAATCGTGGCAGCGAAGCATTTTCAATCAATGTAGGTGACCGTATTGCTCAACTGGTTATCGTGCCGATAGTGCAAACCGAATTTGAAATTGTTGAAGAATTTACAACATCGGATCGAGGTGAGGGTGGCTTCGGTCACACCGGCACAGCCTAAAGTTTGCTATTGTCTCTATTTCACTTATAAATTTATCAATGAATATAGATCCTCATATTTTTCGTGCTTACGATATTCGCGGTGTGGTAGAGACTGCACTGAAACCAGAAGTTGTCGCATTGATTGGCCAAGCTCTAGGGAGCCTGTATCCAAACAGTAACACAGTGGTTGTGGCTCGTGATGGCCGAACTTCTAGTAAGCAGTTGGTAGACAGCCTAAGCAAAGGTCTACAGGCTAGTGGCTGCAGAGTAATAGACATTGGTGAAGTACCCACACCCGTGTTGTACTACGCCACTCATAAACTTAGCACCGGCGCAGGTGTGATGGTGACTGGCAGCCATAATCCACCTGAATATAACGGCTTGAAAATGGTCATGGATGGGAGAACTCTGCATGGTGAAGACATACAAGCTATACACCAATGCATTGTAAATAAAGCACTTAAGTCATCTGAAGCCGGCAGTATTAAACAAGAACATTTACTTGATGATTACATTGCAAGAATTTGTGATGACATAAAGCTTGACCGTCCACTACGTATTGGTGTCGATTGCGGCAATGGCGTTGCAGGGCCTGCAGCACTAACATTATTTAAACAACTAGATTGTGAGATCTTTGATTTATATTGTGATGTTGATGGAAGTTTTCCTAACCATCATCCCAATCCCAGTGATCCAAAGAACCTTAAAGATTTAATTGAATGTGTGCATAAAAATAACTTGCATTTAGGTCTTGCCTTTGACGGTGACGGTGACCGAGTGGGTGTTATTGATGATAAGGGTGAAGTGCTATGGGCAGACCGCCAGATGATGCTTTATTCTCGTGACGTACTTTCCAGAAAGCCTGGAGCAAAAATCATTTTTGATGTTAAGTCATCCAGAAACTTAGCCGCTGTGATTGAAGATGCCGGTGGTGAAGCTATTATGTGGAAAACCGGTCACTCCTTCATTAAAAATAAAATGGCTGAAACGGGAGCTGAACTCGCGGGTGAAATGAGTGGTCATATCTTTTTCAAAGAACGCTGGTATGGTTTTGATGATGCGCTCTATAGTGCAGCGCGTTTACTAGAAATTATTGCTAAACAAGATTTAACTAGTAGCGAGTTATTTTCTACTCTACCAAACTCAATCAGTACGCCAGAAATAAACGTACACTTTGATGAAGACGGAGCACAACACGAGTTTATGCAAAAATTTGCCAGCCTCGTGGACCTCCCTGATGCAAAAATCACTACTATTGATGGCATCCGTGCTGATTACCAAAATGGTTGGGGCCTTGTGCGTGCTTCGAATACAACACCTTCTTTAGTGATTCGATTTGAAGCAGATGATGAAAGTGTAATAGAGAGTATTAAAAATGATTTTCGTCAGCAAATGTCTAAAACGGATTCTAATATAAAATTACCATTTTAACTTTCTTGTTAATAGCTAAAATATCCGCATGGAACCAAGCAGCGCTGATACTATCGCCAGAGTTTTAATTGAGGCTTTACCTTATATTCAAAAATTTTCTGGTAAAACGATTGTTATCAAATATGGTGGCAATGCCATGGTGGATGAAGATTTAAAAAGTAGTTTTGCTCGTGACATAGTGTTATTGAAACAGGTGGGCATTAACCCAGTAATAGTGCATGGCGGAGGACCGCAAATAGGCCTAACGCTAGAAAGGCTAGGCAAAAAAACTGAGTTTGTAGAGGGCATGCGTGTTACGGATAGCGAAACTATGCAAGTGGTCGAGAAGGTATTAGGTGGAATTGTAAATACAGAAATTGTTGATCTCATTGCTCAACACGGCGGTAATGCAAAAGGTTTAATGGGCAAAGACAATGGATTAATTCATGCTAAACAATTAAAAATAACTCGTCATTCTGCTGAAGTAGATGTTCCTGAGATCATTGATTTAGGTCATGTTGGTGAAGTTACCGAAGTAAATTCTGCATTTCTCGAGCAACTAAATCAAAATCGAGTTATCCCAGTAATTGCCCCAATTGGTAGGGGTGAGAATGGCGAATCTTTAAATATCAATGCTGATTTTGTAGCAGGAAAAGTTGCCTCTGCATTAGGTGCGGAAAAACTAATTTTACTGACCAACACCCCGGGAGTAAAAAAAGACGACAAACTTTTAACCGGCCTTAAATATGATGAAATTAGAGAGCTTATTGCTAGTGAGGTAATTAAGGATGGTATGTTGCCTAAGGTTAATTGCGCGTGTGATGCAATTTCTTCCGGCGTAAACGCAGCACATATAATCGATGGGCGTGTACAACACGCAGTACTGCTAGAATTATTTACTGACCAGGGTGTAGGGACATTACTCAGCAGCTAATTCAGGATCTTTTAATTCTAAGTAGCGATTAATATCACCAGCAAAACGTTTCTTAATCACTAACTTTTCTCTTTCTTTAATTGCTAGAATATCTTCCACATTAACAAGCTGTTCTTGATAATGATTACGGCTTTTGGTTAACCAAGGTGGTGTATTATTACCGCTAGCCTTTAAACGTTGTTCTGATGAATTTAACTCATCAAGCTTTTTAGTAAATTTATTTTTACGCAGCATAGTAATTCTTATTGCAGACTCAACAGTTTCAATGCGCTCATCACGCACTAGCTCTATATCTTCTACCGTTAGATACATCGCTAATAAAATGTGATCTCTCTTTTCTGCTTTTTCTATCTTTTGTTTTTTTAGTGCTTCTAACTTGGCTAAACGTTGTGCTTGTTCTAATTCACCTACAGTTTTAGGTGCAGGTATCGTTTTCACCACCCGACCCGTTTCATTTAACAAGTCCTGTTTTTTCTGAGATTCAGCAGGAGGTAAGCTATCGCTATAATGAATGGTTCCAGTATCATCTACCCAGCGATAGAACTCGGCATGAGCCATGCCGACCATACTTATGACATTTATTAGTAACAAAAAGCTTAGATATTTTACTGGGAACATATGGCTTATCGATGATTTTCTATTAGGAATTTTACTACCAAATACCAAAAAGTTAGAGCCAATATTGCTTGTTTAATCGTGAAACTTTACTCACTCGTCATATAGAATCAGTCACAAGAGTCACAACCTAAGCCAATAATTAACCTTGTTTATTATAAGGTAATAGATTGGTGCTTTTCCAGGTATCTTTTTAATACCTCTAAATACTCATCATACACATTGTTGCTTTCTGCATATTCGATAAGCTCGCTAGCACCCGCCACAGAAATTACCGATATATTCAAATCTTGCTCTACTTGTTGAACAGCTGAAAGCGACTGGTCATTACCACGCTCTTGGCGATCAAATGCAATTACCACTCCTTGAATCTGCGCCATGGAATCAGCCTGGGCAATAATATCCGCCGCCTCATTAATGGCTGTACCTGCTGTAATAACGTCATCTAAGATCAACACCTTGCCGGTTAAAGGTGCACCAACAATCTGCCCGCCATCACCATGTTTTTTTACTTCTTTACGATTAAACGCATAGGGATAATTTTTCCCATAGTCTCGTGATAGAGTCATCGCCACAGCAGCTACCAATGGAATTCCTTTATAGGCAGGACCAAATAACATATCGAAATCCATTTTTGAATCGACAATGGCTTGTGCATAGAATTGACTTAATTGAACCAATGCTTGCCCGTCATTGAACAAACCAGCATTAAAAAAGTACGGACTAATTCGACCAGATTTAAGTGTAAATTCACCAAATTGTAATACTCCCCGCTTAACTGCAAATTGAATAAACTTAGTACTATTTTTCATGTGGATACTTTTATTTATGGATCTTTGCTAGTGTACTAAAAATATATTTTATTTGATCTAATCCCATTTAACTATGCGCATCATAACAGTCAATGTAAACGGTATACGAGCTGCTGCACGTAAAGGCTTTTTTGATTGGCTAAAAAAACAAAAAGCTGACGTAGTCTGCATACAAGAAACCAAAGCACAAATTCATCAACTTGAAGAGGACCCTATTTACTTTCCCAAGGGTTACCACTGTTATTATGTCGATGCAGTAAAAAAAGGCTACAGTGGTGTTGCAGTATTTAGCAAACATAAACCTATAAAAGTAATTCGGACATACGGTGATGAAGAATTTGACAATGAAGGCCGCTACTTAGAATTGCAATTCGATAAGCTTGCCGTAGTTTCCCTCTATGCACCTTCTGGCTCCTCGAGCGAAGAACGACAACTAGCCAAGTTTCGTTTCATGGACACCTTTAAGCAGCATCTTAAGAATTTAAAACGCCGCAAAAAGGAATACATTGTTTGTGGTGATTGGAATATTGCACACAAAGAAATTGATTTAAAAAACTGGCGCGGGAATAAGAAGAATTCTGGCTTTTTACCCGAAGAACGCGCTTGGCTAGATACTTTGTTTGAT
The DNA here is from genome assembly GCA_964468615.1 of uncultured Thiotrichales bacterium. GTDB lineage: Bacteria > Pseudomonadota > Gammaproteobacteria > UBA4575 > UBA4575 > JABDMD01. The sequence continues at coordinate 31,168 of CAYXVH010000056.1, forward strand.
AAAGTAGGCTATATCGATGTATTTCGTGAAGTGAATCAAGCAGAAGACCAGTACACCTGGTGGTCTAATCGAGGCCAAGCTTGGGCTAAAAATGTTGGTTGGCGCATCGATTATCATATTGCATCTCCAAAACTTAACAACACAGCAAAAAAAGCGAGCATCTACAAAGATAAGCGCTTTTCAGACCATGCGCCTTTAATTATTGACTACAAATTAGAAATGTGACCGAACAGAAAGCCTCTCAACATAAGTCTTGGCTGCAGTCATTTAATGTATATCTGCATCCACGTGTTTTTGCGATGTTATTTCTTGGCTTTTCAGCCGGCTTGCCACTTTTTTTAGTATTTGGAACTTTATCTTTTTGGCTTAGAAAAGAAGGTATTGATCGCACAACTATTGGCTACATTTCGTGGGTGGCGATTCTATATGGGTTTAAGTTCATTTGGGCTCCCCTTGTTGATCGACTACAGTTGCCATTACTAACAGACTGGTTAGGTCAACGTCGTAGCTGGATGTTGTTAGCACAAATTGGTGTTCTTATTGGCCTGTGGTTAATGGCCAGTAATAATCCTACTACCCAATTAACTGCTCTCGTACTAGCTGCTCTATTAGTAGCTTTTTCATCTGCTACACAAGACATCAGCATTGATGCATGGCGTATCGAGTCTGTAGAGATTGATTTACAAGGAGCAATGGCAGGCACATATCAGCTAGGTTACAGATTAGGATTAATATTAGCTGGTGGTGGAGCATTTTTAATTGCAGGTAGTTATTCATGGAGTACAGCTTACTTTTTTATGGGTTGTGCAATGTTCATCGGAATGTTTACAACTTTATTGATTGCGGAACCAGCACGACAAATTGAGCAACAAACCTGGGAACAAGAACAGCGTGTAATTCAATACTTAGAAGGTCCTTCTCGTTTACCTGATGGATTACGTAACCTAGTTGCTTGGATTATTGGTGCTGTGGTTTGCCCATTTGTTGACTTCTTTGCTCGCAATGGTATCGCAGCAATTTCAATTTTGCTTTTCATCGGTCTATTTCGTATTAGCGATATCACCATGGGTGTAATGTCGGGACCATTTTATGCAGACATGGGCTATACCGAAACACAAATTGGACTAGTGTCTAAAACGTTTGGCATTGTAGTCACAATAATAGGTGCACTACTCGGTGGAGTATTAGTAATGCGTTACGGTGTAATGCGCATGCTCATCATTTCAGCCATTATGGTTGTATTAACGAATTTAGTATTTGCATGGCTTGCTACACAAGGGCCCGAAATTGCCTTGCTTGCGATAGTGATTACAGCTGACAATTTAAGTGGTGGTATCGCTGGCTCAGCATTTATTGCTTATCTATCGGGGCTAACCAACCGTGCTTATACCGCCACACAATATGCATTATTTAGTTCATTAATGTTATTACCGGCAAAGTTCATTGGTGGGTTTTCAGGAAAAATTGTTGATGGCTATGGTTACATACAATTTTTCATCTACGCAGGCTTATTAGGAATTCCGGCAATCTTGCTAGCAATGTATTTATGGCGTAAAAGTGAAGTTTTATTTGGAACCAAAACAGCTACAGAGAATCAAATTAGGAAATAATACTTCCGGGAGTCAGTCATGAAGTTTAAATTGTTAACTATTACGTTTTTTACAGTTTTGCTTACTGGTAGTTTGCAAGCGGGTTGGCTAGATAAAGCTAAAGATATATTCAATGATTCTGGGGTTAGCTCTTCTGGCGCAGCAAGCAAACTAAGCGATGGCGAAATTTCATCAGGCCTTAAAGAAGCCTTGCGTGTGGGTTCGGATTTAGTGGTAAACCAGCTTGGTGTAACCGATGGTTTTAATGCAGATCCAAGTATTCATATACCGCTACCCGATAGCTTACAGAAAGTGCAATCTACTTTAGACAAAGTTGGCATGAGTGGCATGCTGGATGATTTAGAAACGCGCTTGAATCGAGCTGCAGAGATTGCTACACCTAAAGCAAAGGAATTATTTTTTAATGCAATCCAAGCAATGACGCTAGATGACGCTCGTAATATTCTAGCTGGAGAAAATGATGCGGCAACACGTTACTTTCAATCAAAAATGACGCCAGACTTAGTTAAAGAATTTACTCCGATTGTAAATGATAGTTTGGCAGAAGCTGGAGCGATTAAAAGTTACGACAACGCAATA
>CAYXVH010000057.1:0-2916 GCA_964468615.1 uncultured Thiotrichales bacterium
CTTTCCGGAAGGTACCTACATAGCCATTAGGACCAATGACGACAGAAGAATTATAAAGAGCCGTGCCTTCACGTTCATTTATTCCTGCAACGATGTGCAAATCATGTTCCTTAGCAACTTTGCACCATGCTTCGCACGTGGGACCATTAGGTACTTCTTCTGAAAGATCAAAAGCTTCATCACGTGTATTGAAAACATAACCAGAATTGCAAAGTTCAGGTAACACAACCAAACCTGCTCCATTCTTAGCAGCTTCTTCAATTAATTTAGTTGTATGGAGAATATTATTCTCTTTCTCACCAACCTTTGGTTCCATTTGAATGCAAGCAATTTTTACTGTTGCTTCATTTTTATTATCAGTCATATACAGATCTTTTTATTATTTGGAAGTCGTTATTATTTATTGATAAATAATGTTTTGGTCAATAATATTAATATATATTTTTTAACTTTTATAAATGACACAAACAAAAAAGCCTCTGCGTAATTCTTTTACGCAAAGGCTTTTTTGCCAACAATACTAAACGGAAGCGCTGTTGATACCGCTTAAACTAAATAAAGTTTTAGACTAATCTATTGCTAAGGTCAAGATAAATTAAAGTTACAATTCTTATAAATAATATAAACACTTAAACATAATATTAATTTATGAATAACACCATGTTCTGGTAATTTGTTTGTAAAATTCAGTAGCTTGTTCAATTTTGTTAAGAAAACAATACTCATCGGTTTGATGTGCTTGTGCAGCTTCCCCAGGACCAATTACTAACGTAGGAGGGTTTTTAGAATACTTAGCAAGAGCTGGCCCATCGGTAAAATAACTAACTGCGCGTGGCTTAGGTGTTTCATTTAGCAACTTCTCAGCAATAGAGAACACCTTTTGAACCCAATCATTATCTGGTTCTACCCAAATTCCATCAACGCTTACTATTTCTTCTATATTAATCTCTTCGCCTAATAACTTATTAAACGTATCTAACATTTCTGATTGTTTTTGGCCTGGTATTGTTCTTATATCCACTGTTGCTTCAGCCCTATCCGGCACAGAATTAATATTCATACCGCCATGAGTAGTACTTACATTTAAAGTAGGCATACCTAATACTGAATGAGCATCAGTAGTCCACTTGTAGCTTGCTAATTTGTTTATAGCATTTGCCATTTTATAAATTGCATTGTCGCCTTGGTCTAGCATTGAACCATGTGCAGTTACACCATTGGCAATCAGCCTTAACCAGTAAGCACCTTTATGTCCTACTAATGGATAATTTGAAGTGGGTTCACCAACAATTATGGCTCCAACCCGTTTTAAAGCATCAGGCAACTGCGCTAAATGATTAGCCCCTTCACAACCAGTTTCTTCACCGGCAGTAATGACTAGCTCTAAACCTGCTTTGGGTCGCTTTTGTTGTGCAATTTGTGTCGTAGCAATAACAAACGCAGCAACACCTGCTTTCATATCGCTAGTGCCTCTGCCATACAATTTTCCTTCATCTGTATCTGCAGCAAATGGATCGCAACTCCACTTTGCAGCTCCAAGTGGCACGGTATCGATATGACCTGTAAAGCATAATGGCAATTTATCTTCCGAACCTTCGATTCTTGCCACTATGCTAGTTCGATTTTTATCAAACTCATAGTAATGAATGTTAAATCCATTATTTTCAAGATATTTTCCTAAGAACTTCGCACATTCATGCTCATCACCTGGTGGGTTAATGGTGTTAATTCGTACTAATTCTTGGGTAAGTTGAAATGCGTTCATTATTAAAAATATTTTGATATTTTAACCCAGAGCACCATAATACTCTGGTCGTCTATCATTTAATAAGTGATTATTCTCAGTAAGCATTTTTTGTTTTGCTGCTGATGGATCAATTTCTTGCAGCACAAGATCTTCACTATCTACATTCGAAGATGCAAGCATCCCCCCTTTCGTATCTACAATTTGGCTTTGTCCTGTAAACGTTAATTCACCATGTGGGCGAACTTCAGTTCCTGTACGATTTGCAGTAATAGCATACACACCATTTTCAATACAACGACTCATCATTGTTTTTTGACAGTAGCTAAGCACCAGATTTGATGGATGGCAAATGATATCTCCCCCTTGAAGCGCTAACGATCGTGTAACTTCAGGAAACACCCAGTCATAACAAATCATCAAACCAATACTAACCCCATTAATGCCAACGGGTTTTAATGGGATATTTCCAGGATCAAAATACTCTTTTTCAGTATTAAATAAATGAATTTTTCGATAAGTTGCAGTTAGCCCAGAGGGTCCAATTAGTAGTGCACTATTATATAGCTTATTACCTTCTCTCTCTGCAAAGCCCGTAACGATGTATAAATTATTGCTCTTACAAAGTTTCGATAATTTACTTACCGTAACAGAATCCGACGCATCTTCAGCAAGTTGATTAAGTTCGTTACGATCCTCGAAGTAGTATCCTGTAAAAGCTAATTCTGGCAATACGATAAGATCTGCCTTTACACCTGAAAGAGAATCTTGCACTTTCTCGGTATTGGTAACTCTATTCCCAAATTCTGGTGAAAATTGAAAATAACCTACAATCATTTAAAACCTTTGTGTAGCGCTAGAAATATTCGAAAGTATAGTCATCAATCCACGGGTGCTCTTTTTCAACAGTGTACGCCAAACGGAAAAGAGTTTCTTCTTCAGCGTATTTACCAACAAACTGCACACCTATCGGAAGATTATTTGACGAGGTATGTAATGGCATAGACATAGCTGGATTTCCACTAACGTTAAAACATCCTGTAAAAAGAAAATATTCACCTGCTCTTTCAGAATATTCATCATAATCACCTTCAGTATTCAAATAACCAATGGGCGGCGGCGGCTTGGCAATGACAGGAGTAACAATAATGTCATATGTTTCAAATATTTTT
>CAYXVH010000058.1:0-2962 GCA_964468615.1 uncultured Thiotrichales bacterium
CCGCTATTGGCCGAAAGCAGACAATTATAAATGACTCATAGTCTCTATAAACAGGTTTTGGTTGTATGCTTAATAGCGTTATCTACCACACCAGTATATGCAGATGTTTCGTATAAAGGTGTTTATATAACTTTAGCAATCATTTTTGGTGTGTTAATTATTCCTGCCATTATCACTGCTTTCTTAAATCGCACGAGGAAAGTATTATATTTCATAGTTCTTGCTTTATATGGAATTGCTGCAACTGCATTGATATGGATTATAAATCCAAGCCAAAATAGCGCTATTCTTATCCTAGCCATAGTCGTGCCATACGTTATTCTCGTTATATATCTGTTCAAGGAAAAGAAAACAGCTAAGTAATAGGCTGTTTTAATGATTAAAATAATTATCGAATGGCCGCTATTGGCCGAAAGCGGCCATGCTCATTACCCATTTAATGTTTCTAACTTGAAGTTAGGTACAATCACTTATGAAAATCATAAAGACAATCGCAATTGTTACAGCTTTACTAAGTATTGTGTCTTGGACGTATCGTTTTATTGATGAGTACAGTCGCTTTGAAGAGATTCTTTTTTATATTCTAGTACCAGCTGTTATTTGGTTACTATTAGCAGTACCTTTGTTTACTCTTCGCAGTGAGAATAAAGTTGTCCGAGTTATCTCTATCATACTTTTAATTCCATTTTCAGCTCTATGGGTAATTTCAATCTTAGTAGGGTTCTATGGCCTCAAGATACATTAGCCCAATTATGGGAACCACCACAACAAACGACGTACTCAAACTCTACGGTTGGCTTTTCAGAAAACTATTCGGATTATTCAAAAGGAAACAGTATGGTTTAAGAATGGAAACAACACCTCATCAGTGCCGAACACGCGCTGGGTAACTTAACGCAAGATCAAGTTAGCACTGTAGCTAAGATGCTGGCGTTACAAGTGGGTAGTTATCGCAAAGTGTATGGTGATCACGAACTTGAGAGGCTTGAAGCATTTATAAACATCGACGAGTTGGACGAAGAAGCTAAAGAAATCTTTGTGCTAGGAATGCAAGCTTTGTTAGAGGTGGTAAGAAAGGTTGAAATGGGTGGTGCGGAGAAGCATTGAATCAGGCCATATTACTTAAATACTTTATCGTCAAAGTAGCAGTCAACCTCTTCGACCATAATATTAGCGATGCGCCGATCTGGAAGACGACGTCGGTCTCTTTGAACAACGTTACCCTTAATATTTATTACGGGAATTTTAGAGGGGGATTCAAAAGATCGTCGATCTTCTTGCTTTCGATGGTCTAGTATAAAAGTAATTGCCATAACGGATTCCAACTAATCGTTATATAAAAACCTTAAAAACATTATACACCTGAATGATCATAATTTGTAGAGCAGGATTTTTTAAACTTGCATAAACCGACCATACCGAAATCTTTAAAGGCCATACAATTTGTATTGTTCTTTATCTTCTTATTGTGTGGTGAATTTTTACATGCCGGAGAATATTCAGGCAAAGTTATTAAGGTTACCGATGGTGATTTCATCAACATCATTTACGAAGGCAAACCACTTAGAATCCGACTTGCAGAAATAGATGCACCTGAACGTGGACAACCTTTCTGGAAAAATCCAGAGAAGCTTTAGTCGATTATGTTGCAGGCAAAGAAGTGCAAATAATTGAAGTAGATATTGATCGCTATAAACGTGTTGTGGGGCAAGTTTATCTAGGTGATTTATGGGCCTATGGTGCATTAGTACGTGGTGGCTATGCGTATGTATACCCTAAGTATGCAACCAGTGAACGCTTGTATGAATTTGAGTGTGGAGCTAAAGAAGGCAAGGATTTGGAAGTTACCAGAGAGTGAAAGGATGAAGCCTTGGAAGTGGCGCAAGCAGAAGAGAAAGAATTAATTTAATATAGAATGCTAGTGAAGCCCGCTAACGACCCAAAGCAGACATATTGTTATTTTTAAAAAATAATTTTGATATGTTTATTGTTTCTTTCTTATAAAACGCTCGAAACGTAATTTGTATATATTATCTTGCGGTACAACGTCGTCATCAACAATCAAATTTCGTGAAAATCGATCCTCTTCGCGTGTGGAAAGGTGGCGTGCCACCGCTTCGTCTTTGCAAAAGATAGGATTACCTCGATTGCGATAATCCACTGCAACACAAGGCCTATATCCGGGAAACAGATTTGACTCATATATTGTATACGTCTCGATGTTTATAGGTGTTATGTCCAGCTTAAGTTTAGGGGATTCACTTGCAGACTTGAAGCTATCTTCAGTTGGGGGTTCAGCAGCCAACACAATGCCAGACCAAAATATAGCGATTATTAATGCGCTAATTACTTTGTCCATACTTAGCTCCTTAGTGAAAATGCACTTTTACTCAGTTCATATATACTTTCGCCCAAACGCGTGGTGACGCGACTGTGCCTTAGCTGTTTATAATATTTACACGAGTGATCAGTACGAGATTTGATGTAAATCAATAGCTCGATATAAATTTATATATGCAACTTAATCAGCGAATGACCGCTATTGGTCGAAAGCGGACATTCAAAGAGGTTTTCTAACAATCCCCAGCTTGTCATGCACAACCTGTGCAGGTTTGTTTATGCTATCCATAAACTCTTTGTACGCCTGATCAGATCCATCACAGATAACATCGTCTGCGTCACAGTCGTCTACAACAATTATGCCACCAGGAGTTAACTCCTGATATAATTCTTTCAGTGCCTTCTTAATTGGACGGTATAAATCAACATCCAATAAAACAAATGAATACGGACCCAATATCGTCAGATCATAGTTATTTACATCAGCTTGAATGGATTCAACCCTGTTAATTTTATTTTGCTTTAAGGTTCCATCAAACCACTTCTTTTTATTAACCCTGAATTGCTTATATAATTTTTTATCCTTACTTTCTTTATCCCTATTATCTACTTCAAACTTAAT
>CAYXVH010000059.1:0-4538 GCA_964468615.1 uncultured Thiotrichales bacterium
GTTATAATTTTGACGTACGCTTTCGTATACATAACTCGATCGAGTTTTTTATCTCAACGGGAACAAAAAGGGCCAGCTACCTTTTTTTGCAATGCGTCCACAAGCTTCAATTAGCTACTCGTCTCGGTGTTTATTTTTTTCAATTATATTTTGCACGGCTGTTGAAAACCGTGAGTCGTCCTCATGGTCATTATGATCACTAACCGCTCTAATATCATCGTTAATTATTTCCAACTTAACTACACGTTTTTCTAAAGATTTTATTTTTTTGTCTTTTTCTTTTAAAGATTTCTGAAAGTATTTAGTAATCCAGCTAATCCACCACGCAATAAAAACTAATATGATTAATACTAACCAATTATCTTTTATAAAATTTATTATCCAATCCATTTACATTTTATCGGTTTAACTTTATTTCATTTATGTGTGACTTACTCTACTTAACTGGCTTCATTATCTAAGCTTTACGTCGGTAAATTACCTACGGAATTAAAGGGGTCAGACCCCTTTTCTCCTCGTAACCCAACATGCCTTATATTTATTGTTCTTACATAAAGTTATACCATACAGTTATACGACGATAGTTTTTAAATGCAATAGCTTAATTTATTTTTTTAAAATTGAGAATATAATAGCTACACATAAACACCATTTGATGAATGAGTGTTCAAAAAGAAACATTTAAAACTGTTTTAATTAGCAAAATTTGTTTTTTTGCGTTAAATATTATTCTCATATGAAATAAATAATTTTGATCCGCGCACCTATCATTATTACGCGAAGCCAATGGCGCGCTGCTGCACCCAAAAAAATGATTCGTGGTATGCGTTCCTACGCCCACATTGTTATTCATCACGCTGCCAGTAACTACGCTAGCAATTTAACTCAAGGTAAAAAACAAGTCCGCGCAATTCAGTCATACCATCAGGGTCATAATGACTGGTCAGATATTGGTTATCATTTTCTAATTGATGCTAGAGGAAATATTTATCAAGGCCGGCCTTATATGGAACCTAAGCCGTTATCTTTGATACCAAGGTTGGCCTTAGGTGCACATGTGTGCAGACAAAATAGCGGCAAGATAGGCATCTGTTTTCTAGGTTGTTACCACCCTCCTGCTAAAAAACCCTGTAATGATATTTTAACGCAAGCCTCTTTGAATGCGGCAGTTAAATTAACTACATTTCTTTGCTATGCATATGGAATCAAAGTACATTCAATTCGAGGGCACAGAGGGTTTTGTAAAACCAGCTGTCCTGGGAATGTATTGAACTCAAAAATAACGTTTATCAAACAACGCACAAGAACATTACTTAATGTTTAGACCAATAAATGAGGTCAGAACCCTTTTATCGACATTAAATTTAACGAACTTTTTCTGACTTCCCTGGACTCCCAAAAAGAACACCAATGTGCGATAATACTCATTCCAACTAGAGAACTGGGAGAATAGTATGTCAAGAAAACGCGTATCTGTTATTCAAGAAACTTACTCTGGCCGCAACGTAAAATTCCATGACAATTACACCGGTGCAAATATGTCCCGAACGCAATTTGTGCATAAAATAAAAGAAGGAAACTATCCTCACTATCATGTGAGGAAAATCAATGGATTGTATACACCCGTTTCGAATCCCGATGGGAGGCTTAATACTTTAGACTAAACTCTAGAAGGGTGATAAGGCGTGTCGCCTTATCACCCTTAGCAACTCAATCGAAATATCAATCTCTAGTGATCTTCACTACTAGGGAAGTGATCCTTTCTTCCTGTATATATTAAGAGACAGGTTTATTCATACAACTAAAGTCTACTTTCCCAGCTTTCTCGGTAACTGCTCCTCGGCATAATTGGCAAGTCTTACCGGCATGCGTTGTGCACCCCACGTACCTGGGTGTTCTTCAAATACACCCGGACAAGTTTCGCCACAATTTGGGCATCGGCCTTGATGTACATTCCATTGCGTAATCACATACCAATCTCTGCCGATTAAACGTGTGCCGCACTTGGAACAATACGTACTGGCACCCTTTTCATCGTGCACGTTACCGGTATATACATAGTGTAGTCCGTTATCCATTGCAATTTTTCTAGCACGAGTAAGAGTGCTGGCCGAGGTATGGGGGTTGTCCCTCATTTTCCAATCCGGATGAAATGCGCTGAAGTGGTGAGGTACATCCGCTCCCAGGTGTTCGTATATCCACTTCGTCATTTGGTTAATTTCTTCATCGGAGTCGTTTTCACCCGATATGAGTAAGGTGGTGATTTCAAACCATACCTTGGTTTCGTGTTTGAGATATTCCAGTGTCTCAAGTACAGCTTGTAAATGTCCGTTACAAATTTTCCAATAAAATTTTTCGGTAAATCCTTTTAGATCAACATTGGCAGCGCTCATATGACGGTAAAATTCTTGTCGAGGTTTATCGCACATATATCCTGCTGTAACTGCCACCGTTGCGATATTTTTTTCACGGCAGGCATCCGCCGCATCTATAGCATATTCCATGAAAATCACCGGGTCGTTGTAGGTAAAGGCAATGCTTTTACAAGCCAAGCGTTCTGCGGTTGCGGCGAGCATTTCTGGTGAAGCCGCATCGGTAAGGGTATGGATTTCGCGTGATTTGCTGATATCCCAGTTTTGGCAGAATTTGCACGCGAGATTACATCCCGCCGTGCCAAATGATAAAACCGAAGTGCCCGGTAAAAAATGATTAAGCGGTTTTTTCTCGATTGGATCCACACAAAAACCACTAGAACGGCCATAAGTGGTTAATACGATCTGGTTATTTAATCGCGCGCGAACAAAACACAAGCCTCGCTGGCCTTCTTGCAATTTGCAGGCACGCGGGCAGACATCACACTGAATGGCGTCGTTTTCTAAGCGATGCCAATATCGTGTTGGCACCGTAAATTGATCTAGATCTATTCTTGCATTCATCGGTCTATTACATAATAAATAAAACACTATGCTTATTTATATTTATGATCACTTTAAATTAAAAGGTTCAAAAAACTTAATGGCTTACGTAAACGTATAAATATTTTTCATGATGTCTATTCGAAAAGCTGCTGTTGCCGGGACGTTTTATCCTAACGATGCAAGCGAATTACAAGCTTGTGTTGATACGCTTATGCGTCAAACAGATGTTGGCATCAAACATCCCAAGGCTATTATTGCCCCGCATGCTGGATACATTTATTCCGGTCCCGTTGCGGCATCTGTCTATGGGTGTTTTGTTGGGCAACACTTACCCATCTATCGAGTAGTGTTGCTAGGGCCTGCCCATTGCGTCGGTTTTCATGGCATTGCAGCTTCGAGTGCCGATTACTTCGCCACACCACTTGGGAAAATAGCAGTTGATCACGATTCGCTAGCGCCCATAGTAGAAAACGGCTTAGTGAAGTATTTTGATTTAGCACATGAGAAAGAACATTGTTTGGAAGTGCAGTTGCCTTTTTTACAACAGTTGTTCAATGAAAATTTCAACATCATCCCCTTGGTAGTGGGTGACACAAATACTTCACATGTAGAAAAAGTATTGCGTGCGCTCTGGGGTGGGCCGGAGACCTTAATTGTGATCAGTTCAGATTTAAGTCATTACCATGACTATGCAACCGCAAAGCGATTTGATCAGCAGACTACTCAGTCCATTGAACAATTTCATGAGGAAGAACTTGATTATGAATCTGCCTGTGGCCGCCTGCCCATACAGGGTTTATTGAAAGTCGCTAAAGATTTAGGCATGCAGTGCAAGACCTTGGATCTGCGCAATTCTGGTGATACTGCAGGTTCACATGATCGCGTAGTAGGCTATGGCGCATATGCATTTTATTAGAATGCATGTGTATTAATTGCAGTAAAGAATTATAAAAACTCTAGGCCTATGAAATTGTTCATTAAACAAACCTGCACACAAAAATGAAATTCAATGGGGTCAGATCTCTTTTCTGCCTTAAAATAAATAATTTATTTTTTGTAAGCTCGTCCTCCACAATGGAGTTGATATAGATCAAGTGATCTCAATATTGAGCTACTTAACCACCTTTTCTCTTTGGCGTATAAAATAGTTTTTGCTAGCATAGTTAAACTATGGGTCAAGAAATTGAAAATACGTTTTTCTCTAAAGATGATTACGATCAATTTCGACACTATCTTGGAAAAGAAACTGTCCAGTTAACCGAATGGTTTGAAGACGGTGTTTTAACCAATGAAAAATTGATGGGTGGCTTTGAGATTGAAAGCTGGCTTTTAAATGAATTTCTTCAACCCGCACCTGTTAATCAAGAGTTTCTAGATAACTTTGATTCATCCCTCGCCACACCAGAATTAGCACGATTTAATCTTGAGTTTAACAATTTACCGCGAGAATTATCCGCTACGGCGCTTGCTGATTTTCACAATGAGTTGCTCGACACCTGGGAGCAAGCTGTAAAGGTTGCACATGATTTAAATCTTCCCTCGTCTTTGTTGCTTATTGGCACACTGCCGACGCTGAATCTTTCTGATTTAAATGAACATTCCATGTCAGACATGAACCGC
>CAYXVH010000060.1:0-5514 GCA_964468615.1 uncultured Thiotrichales bacterium
TATCTAGCTCGCGCTGAGGGATAACTTGTTGTTGAATTAGCTTATTTGCTCGTTCTAGCTCAGTGACTGCAAAGTCAAATTCTGATTGCGCCTCAACTAACTGTGCTTCTGCAAGTTCTAGAGAAGCTTCAGCGGTTTTAATTGCTGCACGCGCTTCTTCTTCGCTGCGAATATCTAAGAACTCAGGATCAATGGGTTTAATTTGCGCAACTAGCGTTTCGGCAGCTACAACATCATCTCCAACTTCTGCATCTATGCGTAGCATATGCCCTGTGACCGGGGCGGATAACATATATACATCTTTAACACGCGTTTCACCTTCTTCTCCAACGGTTACCATCATAGATCCTTGATCTACTTTTACAAGATCAACAGGTATGGGCTGTGGGCGAAATGTAAAAATGAGGCCCGCTAATATTAAAACTAGGATGATTAACCAAAAAATACTACGCCGAGTTTTTGCATTCAAATTTATACTCATCTTCTTTTATCCTTATTCCCTGGTTTTCAATACTTTTATTAGATTTAATCGATCAAGTCTTCTTCGTACTAATAAGGCTGTAAAGGCGGTTGCAGTTAAAACAATTATAATTGCCTTACCATAAGTGGATGGTTTGATAACTAGAGGTATGCGGTAAAGTTCGGTTTCAAATGCACTTACAATGGTCCAAGCCAGACCATAGCCAAGCAGGCAACCTATTGGCAGGCTTACTACAATTAATAAACCTATCTCACCGAGCAAAATATATGAAATTTCTGCTCTGGTAAACCCAAGTACACGTAAGGTGGCCAGTTCTCGTCCACGTTCTGATAAGGTAATACGCGTACTGTTGTAAACAAGTCCAAAGGCTAAGGCGCATCCAAAAACTGAAAATATAGTCACAAATATAATTAATGTTTCAGCCATCGTGTTATTAAAGGTATCAACTGCTGCTTGTCGTAAGCTTACTGCAGCGACATCAGGAAGTTCTTTAAGCTCAGAAAATAATTTTGATTCGTATTTTTTATCGACAAGTAAATTTAAGAATTCAACTTGTCTACCTTCTTTCATAAGTCGATTGAGTGCATGTATATTCATGTAGGCGGGCATGCCTATGTATGACTCAAAAATATCGACTACAGGAACGACAAAATCAGGTCTGCGTTCTTCTAGGATTATCACTTGCACAGAATCTCCCACTACAACATTAAGTTTTTCAGCTAACATGCTATTAAGTGCGAGTCCATCTGAATAGATCGGCACAATTCCTCGTTCAACATCATAAACAGGATTTAGAATTGCACTAGGTAAAATACCTTGTATGCTGCCGCGATGGGTGCGGTTGCTGACATGAAATTCTGTGCTAACAACGCGCGATGGTTCTACACTTAACACGCCTGGTAGATGGCTCAATGCATAAGTGACTTCATCACCTTGAGCATGGGTTAGACCAATAGTGATGTCTTGACGTTGTGCATCAAAGAAATACACATCAATAATTTCACTAATAGCATCAAACCATGACAATGACATCACTAAGACTGCTATCGCAAATGCAACACCAATACTTGTTAACATTGAGCGCATGGGCCAACGTGCAAGTTGTCGAAAAATGATACGCGTTGGCTGGTCTAGCCAAGCTAACAACCGTGTGATGATATTATTGCGTTGTTTATAAACAGGTGGGGAAGGAGGCAACATGGCTTCTGCGGGGGGCAGTGTTGCAGCGTTGTATACGGCACGCATTGAACCTAAGAGAGCTGCAGCTATGCTGACTAAGGCACTTACAGCAAATGTAGCAAAACTGGGTCTAAAATAAAGAAAAGGAAAACGATAAAGCTCTGCATAAAGACCAGTTTGATATCTGCCCAACCAAGTACCAAGTATCCAGCCTAGTATAATACCTAATGTAGAAATGGCCATTACCATGCGTGCGTAATGCCAGGCTACCTGTAAACGTGTGTAACCAAATGCTTTGAGTAAACCAATTTCACTTCTTTCGGTTGCGATCAATCTAGATAACACCATTTGGGTGAGAAACGCAGCTACCGTTAAAAAGATAGTGGGTAGCAACATACTCATAGTGCGCATTTGATCTATTTCATTCATCAAAAACCAATTAGAAATTTGATCTTTGCGCGCTATAGCACCAATACTGCCATAATTTTTTGTAAGCTGATCTAATTGCTGAATGACATTTTCTGCTTCAGTATTTACTAATAATGAAAGGGATACGTCATTAAAAGCTCCATCCAGATCATAGTTGGATGCCAAGGCTTTGCGTCCCATCCATAAAATTCCAAAACGCTTGTCATCTGGCATTAGTGCACCTGGGCCAATTGCGTAAACAAACTCAGGTGCAAGTGCAATGCCAACCACATCAAGTGTGCGTTTGTTGCCATTCATGATGGCTTCAAAGTGATCACCTACTCGTAGTTCATGTGCATCTGCAAATGGTTCGCTAATAACTACTTCATCAACACGACCAGGTGAAACTAAGCGGCCATCACGTAACGCTAGTTGATTTAACAGTGGTTCTCCACGTTCAGGGATAGAAACTAATTGTCCAATTATAGGTTCTTCAAAACCTTCGATATCTAAGACAGCAATTTTTACTATACGAGTTTGTACTGTTTGCACTCCTGGTATATCAGCGATACGATTTTTTAAACGTATCGGTGCGCGTTCTAAACCAGAGAAAATATCTGCAAAGCGATATCGCTCGTAATAAGCATTGGAGGTGTCTCTTAACGATTCAAGGGTGCTTAATGACATCACTAACACTGCTACGCCTGATGCAATCACTAAGCCTATAGCAAGCACCTGACCACGTAGTCTCCATAAATCACGGACGAGTTTGCGATTTAGCGCACGCATTACCAGACTAAGTCCTTTGGTCTGCAACGTTGTGAATTTTCACTTATGGATTTAACCTGCCCATCGGCTAAGGTAATGACACGATCTGCCATATCAGAGATTACAGCGTTGTGAGTAATTAAAATGGTTGTAGTGCCAAGTTCTTGATTCACACGTTCAATTGCTTCAAGCACTAAAATCCCAGTTTTACTATCTAGCGCACCCGTGGGTTCATCGCATAATAAAATAAAAGGTCGTTTAGCAATCGCACGTGCGATGGCGACACGCTGCTGCTCTCCGCCAGATAATTGCGCAGGGAAATGATTTATTCTTTCAGTTAAACCTACCATTGCTAGCGCTTCTGCCGCTTGCATGGGATTCTTAGAAATTTCGGTAACCAGTGCTACATTCTCAAGTGCGGTTAGGCTGGGTATTAAATTATAGAATTGAAAAACAAAACCTACATTTTCTCGGCGAAACATAGTGAGCTGATGATCGTTGTAAGCAGTTAGGTCATCATCATAAAAAAATACTTGACCAGAAGTTGGTGTGTCTAAGCCGCCAATGATATTAACCAGTGTTGATTTACCGCTACCAGAGGCTCCCAGTAGAACTACTAATTCCGATTCATATAGTGAAAGATCTACGTCTCGTAATGCATGGACTTTTACATCTCCGGTTTGATAAATTTTACTTAAGGCTTTAGTGCTGAGTGTAACTTGAGATTCGTTGTTATCTAACTGAATATTATTATCTGCTTGCATGATAAGTTTTCTACAGTATTTCTATAAGCATAAAATTTAAAAAATCATATGGCATGCTGACCAAGATTTTGAATTTTCTTTAGCCACTTCTCGCGTTTAACACCGCTAGAATCTACTGTTCCAATCAGACTGTGCTTAACCGGTTTGATGCCTGATATACCTAATATATTCCTTTGTAAACTTTTTAAACTATGTGCTCTAAAAAACCATTTATATATAAATGCAGGCATTCCCATGGTAATTATTACACGTGCAGATTTACCCTTAAGTAGTTTCTTGGGCATCTTTTTAGCCTCGTTGCTTATTGCAAACCCAAAGCGAAATGTTTGTTCGAAAAAACCTTTAAGTAAGGCCGACATAGTGCCTAACCATAAAGGGTAAATAATCATGATGTAATCAGCCCAGTGAATGTCATTCTGGGCGTTTTTTATATCATCAATGAGTGCGCCAGTTTCAAATTCTTCTTGTGTATGCAGAATTGGAAAATCAAGTCGTGCAACATTAATTGTCTTAACACTACAGTTATTATTTCTGGCGCCATTTTTATATGCACTAGCAATGGCATGGCAGAAATGTTGTTTCGTGGCGTCAGAATGACCTTGGATGATCAGTACATGTTTTTGCATGAATAGTTACAAGAACTTTCTATTAGAGTAGAAATGTAATCTTTTTTATTGCAGATTTAGCATTGAAAGGATTTCGTTCTCTGCCTTTAACCAATCTTCTTCTTCATAGCCTGGTATGAGCCCACGTTGTTTAGCTTTGTAATAAGCTGCTTCTGATACCATTTCTTGGTAGTCCTGGTTAGGGATATTCTCAGTACTTTTTATAAACTTATCAGATAGGGCGAACTTCATTTTTTGTGGTGTTTTTCGTGATTTCACATTGTTTGTCATTGTGTGCTCCTATTCAAAAAATTATCTGCTAAACCATGTTGTTACAAATTGCTTAAAAACATATTGATTTGAGTCAATGCAAGCCTCTGGAAAAGCTTTCAAGATTCACACGAATAAGAAATTGCTTACTATGGACTATAAAGATTATTATAAGATTATGGGTGTCGAGCGTGATGCCAAGCAGGATGACATTAAGCGTGCCTATAGAAAACTAGCCAGAAAATACCATCCAGATGTCAGCAAAGAGAAAGATGCTGAAACGAAATTCAAAGAGGTAGGTGAAGCCTACGAAGTACTAAAAGATCCTGAAAAAAGAGCCGCTTATGATCAGCTTGGCGCTAACTGGCAAGCTGGTCAAGACTTTCATCCACCTCCAAATTGGGATGAAGGTTTTGAATTCAGTGGTGGTGGTGGTTATACACAAACAGATAATGCAGCGTTTAGTGATTTTTTTGAAACCTTATTTGGTCAAGGTTTTGGTTCATCACCTGGCAGAAAAACGCATGCAGGATATCAAGCGCGTGGTGAAGATCATCATGCCAAAGTATTGATAGATCTTGAGGATTCTTATCATGGAGCTGAACGAGAGATTGCATTACGTACACCCATGGTGGACAGCAATGGTCGAGTCATAAATAAAGAACGAAAACTTTCTGTAAAAATACCGGAAGGTGTTAAACAAGGGCAAAAGATTCGTCTAGCGGGCCAAGGTTCGCCTGGCATGAGTGGAGGTGAGTCGGGTGATCTCTACCTTGAAATTGAATTTAAACCACATGGTGTGTATCGCGTAGAAAGTAAAGATGTTTACTTAAATTTACCGGTAACACCTTGGGAGGCTGCGCTAGGCGCTAGTATTAAAATACCAACGCCGATTGGAAAGTTAGATCTTAAAATTCCACCAAATTCATCCGGTGGGCGAAAACTACGCTTAAAAGATCAAGGTATACCTGGCGCTCCTCCAGGAGACATCTATGTAACTTTGCAAATTACATTACCTTCTGCAGATAGTGAAACTGCA
>CAYXVH010000061.1:0-20284 GCA_964468615.1 uncultured Thiotrichales bacterium
AGCAGTTTTAATATTCCATTTTGTACACACGTTTAATGAACTGTGTGTTTATTTGGCTATTATATTCTCAATTTTAAAAAAAATAAATTAAGTTATAACGTAAATACTGTTTATGTAGATGATCTAGAGGATAGCGCTATTCCTACCGGACATGTCACGCTTGATAACTACTCGCGAGTAGATGTATCCGCAGTTTGGGGTGTTTATTTAAATTTAGATTAGATGTTCGCAGTAGATAACCTATTTGACTCAGACTATAAAGAAACGATAGGTAACACCGCAGCAGGTATTGCAGCTAGATTACAAATTAGTGGGAAATTTTAATATCTAAACAATCAATCGAATCCGACTTAATTGATCCCCTTCGTATTGGGCGTGCAAAAGAGCGCGGTGAAATGCAAGGCTTTATGAAAGTAATCATCGATGCAGAAACCGATCAAATATTAGGGGCAAAAATATTAGGGATTGGTGGCGATGAAATTATTCACTTATTTATAGGTACCATGTAGGTGAACAAATCCTACTATGTGATCAAAAATGCAGTGCATGTGCACCCAACGATGTTGCAGGATTTGCAAATACTATGATTTAGTATACTTCGACCTACTCATTACGAATGAGTTGCTCTACTAGCTCTTCCCATAAACAGGTACTGCAGCACCCGTCACACCTTTCGATTGTTCCGAACACAAGTGCAAAATTTCATTGGCTAAATCGGTGGTTGGCACCCAGTTATTAAAGTTTGCATCAGGCATATCGCTTCTGTTTTGCTGTGTGTCTACTGTGCCAGGCAAAATGCAATTCACATTGATGTTATTCATTTTGTTTTCTGCTGCCAGGCTTTGGGTGAAGGTGACTACGGCGGCTTTACTTACACAATAAGGTGCCATTTTGGCTTTACCTTCTGTTGCTGCACGTGCGGCCACGTTTACGATTTTGCCTTTTTTCTTTTCTAGCATGTGCGGTACTACCGCACGGCACATTAAGAACACGCTTTTTGCATTCAGGTTCATCATGAAGTCCCAATCACTCACGGGGGTTTTATGCACAGCTGGGCCCATTTTGAAACCACCGGCCACATTGGCGAGGCAGTCTATTTTTCCAAAGCGTTCAATAATTTGAGCAACAGAATTATTGACTGAATTCACATCGGTTAAATCGGTTTCAAACAAGCCAATATTTTTTGCATGTTTCCATCGCGGGTGGGTAAGTTTTGCAAAGCTGATATCGACCAGCGCAATGTCTGCTCCAGCACGAAAGAATAGTTCTGCGACGGTTGAGCCAAGTGCACCTGCAGCGCCGGTTACGATTACAGTTTGAGATGAGAAATCAAAATGTTTCATTGCTATTCAACCTAAATAATTGTGTCCCACAATTTTATCTTTATTTTTATCAAGTTACTGCAGTAGTAAAAAATTCATGAGCATATATTCACATTACTTAATTCCACTAAAAGCTTTTGGTTATTGTTTGATCAAGTTTATGACTCCTCATCAATTCAATTGATTATTAGTTAATCAATTACTGGATTTTGTGGCTTTTTAATCCAGCGCGCGATTATCATTTCTAGGGTTTATAATATTCGCCACTAAGGATAAGCAATAGGGATGTTTTTTTTCATATATTGATTAAACATTTTTAGGAGTAGTTGGAATGAATAAACAAAAAAAATTGCCTGCATTATCAGGTGTAACTTTGGCTCTAGCAGCAGCTGGACTTATTGCGGGTTGTGGCAATAACAATTCAGACAACGCGTCTACAACAGCTGGGTCAGTTGCAGATAATACTGCTGAAACCGTTACTGAAGCAGTTACTGAAGCGGCTCTCGCGACGGTTGATCTCGCTCATTGTTATGGTGTGAATGCCTGTAAAGGTCACAATGATTGTGGCACCGCTGATAACGATTGTGGCGGTAAGGCTTCTTGTAAAGGAACCGGATTTGTTGCTACGACCGTTAAGTCATGTGGTGACATCGGTGGAGAAGTGAAAGATGAATGGAGAGGCGAGGTGACTAAAGCTGATCTAGTTCACTGTAATGGCGTAAACATTTGTGGTGGTCACAATGATTGTGGCACTGCTGGTAATGACTGTGCTGGTAAAGCTTCTTGTAAAGGCACCGGATTTGTTGCCATGCCAGCTAAAGCTTGTGGTGATGTTGGTGGAGAAGTTGGTTAAGTTAACTTAGCTATTGTCATTTTATATATTAAGTCCAGGGGAGTGTTAGCACTTCCCTGGTTTAGTGAACGAAAGTATTTATTGGGATTGGTTGAGGATTAAGGTTGATTAAAAATTTATTTTTCTGGTGCTAATGTATCAGGAAAATAACCACTCCATGCAAACCAGTAGGCTACATGGCCGGGTAGGCGAGAGAGTTTTTGATTATTGGGGCCGATAAGTTCGTTTTCGGTGAGTTCCCAGGTTTGTTTGTTGGCCATGAGTTGGCCATTTTCAGAGAGTTGAAATTGAATGCCTTCAGAACGATAGGCGCGGACCGTATCACTCTTTGCATCACCAATTAACACAATGGGAATGATGCCTATTTGATCGTTAATCACTTTAGATTGTTCAAACAGCTTTAAAGGCCAGGCTTTGTTTGCACTGCTGATGCGTAGACCAAATACTTTTTCTTTTTGTTTGAGAGAATTATCTTTCACACTTGCGGGAAACATGAGTTCATCGCTGAAGAAATACGCACCGTAGGCCGCACCGGGTGTGTAATCACGCTTATAGCCTGTTTCTGCTGACATTACTTTGGTATCGGAGTGTTGTTCTAGCCATTCACCCCAAGTGGTGGTGACCAGTGGCAACACTTCGAGTTCGATATCGCTATTCACCAAGGGCCCCACTACTGGCTTGCCATTAAATTGGTTCCATAGTGAGTTGGTTTTTTGGTCATACATAAGCTTGTTAGAGCGATATAAGAAACCTGATGAACCAAATATAATTGGGTCTTCATCTGGCTTTATTTTAGTCTTATATAAAATGCCTGAGCCACAGAGTGTGCAATAGGCTAAAGAAACTGAAACACCGCCGATGGTGTCGTTTAACATTTCATGCCAATCCATAAAGCGATACGGATAGGCGCGGGTATCTCCGTTAATGGAAATGCCAAAGACTAATTCATTTTTTGTAATGTAATCTGCTTGATCTGCGGGTATGAGCTCAGGATTAGTGAGAGCAGGGATGCCATCTTTACGTACTCCACCCCAAATAATTTCATCTAAACGAATGCTGCGTTCTATATTTTCATAGAAAAAGTCTTGAAAGTTTTTATCGATGCGTTTGGTAACGGCTTCTAGAAATAATCCGTTTTTTGCAAACGGTTCGGTGGGGTTGTCTTGCATCCATATTACCCAATCATGCCAACGTGGGCCGCTATCTTGTTGGGTGAGTTCTCTTAGGATATGAAGTGTTTGGCTTGAGTCTTCAGGGAAGTAACGCAAGTTGCGTATGAGTGCGGGGACTACATCGGGTTTGCCTCGCTGCAACATCCATTCTCGTGCGATTGTACGAATATCGGTTGCGCCATATAAATCGATGGCATATTTATATACGGGTTTGCCGGTTTCTTCTTTTCCACTTTCTTCTTGGGCAAAAGCAAAATTGCTGCTGCTAACGAAGAGGAGTATCAGGGAGTACATTAGTCGCAGCATTTTGGTACGATTTACTGGTTGTAAATAATGAGTGGCTTATGGTTTGGTGCCGTTCAGGCTCCAATCATATTTTAAGTATTTAATTTTGTAGTTACCTTCGCTTAAGTCCTTCGCGACGCTTTCATCATTTACATATTGCGCAATGTATTTTTCCACTGAGCCGGAGTGTTTAACAAAATCATCTTCAAACCAGTCGAAGATCTTTGAAATAGAGGCTATCTTCAATGTTGGGTCAAAATGGTTTCTCATGGTGTCGTTAATGAAGGCTTTGGTCGCTTGATCTAGTTGTTGATCTAATGCCTCAGCGTTATACACATCTGGGGTTAATTTTGGGCATGAGCTGGAAGCACAATTGATTGCAAAATGAATACGAGGCTCACCGAAGGGGGTGATTACTTCGCGTTCAAAATCATTTAAGTTGATCTTATTGCCTGCGAGTTGATAGGTGTCTTTTTTGAAAAATCTATTTCTACCAAAAAATGTACTGGGTGAGCCGCCATTAAGAATGCCTTGAATAACTAATGCATTGTAGCTATTGATCCAATAGGCCAGTTCTTCATTCTGGTCTGCGAAATTTGGCTTGGCTGTGAGTGATTCAATATAAGTAGAAAACCTTGGGTTATTTTTAATGGCTTTATAGTCCACTTTTCCGTTTGCAACACTTTCACTTAATACTTCAGTGAAAGGTTGGTGTATGTCATCACTAGCATGAATTGTATTCGTAACCACACTGGCGACGATTAAAAAAAATGCTTTGGTGAAGAAGGTGTTCATTTTATACATGGTAGAAAGGCCGATTTAAAAAGCTTGTTGAATTAATTGTAATTCACATTGCTGGAATTAATGAAAAGGCCTTCTGTAATGTAGAATTTTTTGATCTCAGGTTTGGGTTTCCGGATTTCAGATTGAAAGCTATTTTCATAATTTGCTTGAAAATACTGTTTGGTTGTTTTGTAAAACTGCTCTTTAATTGTATTCATTGTTTAGCTCTTTTTGTTTTACGGGTTAACTTAATGGTTAGCTAATTACTACTTTCTTATTTTAATCTTGGGGTGTCTAGCAGTGAGTCGTAGTAGTTATCGCATTTTTCACATTCGCCGTTGTAGTCGATCCATTCTGGGTATTCTTTGCGGATAATTTCTCGAAGATAAAGTTCCGCAACTAGGTCGAGTTGTTTGTTCAGAATTTGATGCTTTTGAATTTGATTCATGACATTGCTCCTGTTTTTTTATTAGAGATCGTAGTTAAAACTAAAGTTCAAATAGTTTTAGTAAAGAACGTCCTTGTTCTTGGTTGCATCCGTATATTTTCTAGAACTATCATAGAGATAGTTTATGGTTTGCCGTCATATGACTGCTTTAGTGCACTGGTATCAACTTTTCCCTTTTCGTTTAATTAATCAGTTACGAGTAAATAGACACGGCTAGCGGCAAATCTATTGCAGTAAAATTGCGAGATTTACATGCAAAAAATTCATCGTCACAATTCATTTTTTGCATGTAATATTTTTGAGCAGGCGCCGGTCTTGTGATTGGTACGTGTGTTTCACGCAGTAATCATAAAAATTCTTAAAATGAAGCGATTAATTAGCTATATTAAGGTCTATAGGCCTGAATATGCTTAATCCAACTAAAATTTAGGAGTCATTTAAATGAAAAAAACAACATACATTGCCTGCATTGTCGGGCGTTACTATGGCGCTTGCGGCAGCGGGTCTTATTGCTGGTTGTACTACTAGTGGTTCTGTTAACAGTGCGGAAACAGCGCCTGCAGCTGAAACTGTAGAGCTTGCACACTGTTATGGTGTGAATACTTGCAAAGGACATAATGACTGTGGCACTGCAACCAATGACTGTGGTGGTCAGGCTTCTTGTAAAGGAACAGGTTTTGTTGCTATGCCGGTCAAGGCATGTGGCGACATCGGTGGAACCGTTAAGGATGAATGGAGAGGTGAAGTGACTACGGCTGATCTTGTTCATTGTAATGGTGTAAATATTTGCAAAGGCCATAATGACTGCGGTACAGCAAATAATGACTGCGCTGGCCAAGCATCATGTAAGGGAACAGGATTTGTAGGGACTACGGCTAAATCTTGTGGTGATGTCGGTGGAAAGGTTGGCTAAACTAGTTTGACTTTTTTGGTCTTACTTTACTAATCACCTTCAAGGGTCGGGGGAGAGTTAGCGCTCCCCCGGTTTTATAAATATGAATAATAAATTTATCGGCTATGGTCTTGGTCTTCGTACCGTGCACTATCAGCATGTTTTAGAACACAAGCCGGATGTGGATTGGTTTGAGGTGCATTCCGAAAACTTCATGGTGGCAGGTGGCAAGCCTAAGTATTATTTACATGCCATTCGTGAACATTATCCAATTGTTTTACACGGTGTATCGATGTCGATTGGCAGTACAGATCCATTGGATTTTGAATATTTAAAAAAACTTAAAACCTTAGTGGCTGAAGTTCAGCCTGAGTGGATATCAGATCATTTTTGTTGGACTGCGGTTGGTGATATCAATAGCCATGACTTATTACCCATGCCTTATAACGAGGAAGCGATTCAACATCTTGTTGACCGTATTACTCAAGTGCAAGAATTTATGGGTAGGCAGATCTTATTTGAAAATGTTTCTAGTTATTTAACCTATAAAAACTCTGAAATGGAAGAATGGGAGTTTATAAGCGAAATCGTTAAACGTGCCGACTGTAAAATGCTTTTAGATATAAACAATATCTATGTAAGTTCACGTAACCATGGTTTCTCGCCACAAGAGTTTCTAAATCATATTGATCCAAATTGTGTGCAACAGTTTCATTTGGCAGGGCATGAAGATTGTGGTGATTATGTGATTGATACGCATGATCATGATGTACCCGACCCGGTTTGGGATTTATATGCCGATGCCTTGAAACACTTTGGCCCGGTAAGCGCGATGATTGAGCGTGATGATAATATTCCTGAGTTCTCTGAACTGATGGCAGAAATGAACCACGCAAAAGAAATTGCGCAAACAGTTCACCCATAAGCGGCATAATTTAATTATGTTTGAACTTAGTAAGCTACAACATGAATTTATGCAACATTTGTTGGATAAAGACTCCGTTATTGCTCAAAATGTAACGGAACAAGGGCAGGTGCCTGTTTCCACACGCTTGGGTATTTATGGCAACGCCTATAAGGTTCGTCTAAAAGGCAGCATTGAAAATGATCATGAAATGCTGGGTATCTATCTAGGTGATGAATTGTTTGATCTACTGGCTGAAGGATATATTGCAAGCAAGCCATCCCATTACACTTCGCTGCGCGATTTTTGCCAACACTTGCCAGAGTATTTACGCACTACCGAACCTTTTGCTGATAACCCCATCATTGCCGAGATTGCAGATTTTGAAAGGCTCTTATTGATTGCATTTGATGCGGGTAATGCTAAGAGAGCGACTATTGAAGACTTAACCTCGATTCCACAAGAGCAATGGCCAGATTTGAAATTACGGTTTCATCCTAGCCTGCAGATTTATGCAACCCATTGGAATTCAGTGCCTAGTTGGCAAGCACTCAAAGCAGAAAGATCACCACCTCAACAAGAAGAGTTAAACGCACAGTGGTTGATATGGCGTAATCGTGATCGCATTACCGAGTTTCGTTCGCTCGCAAATGATGAGCATGCAATGTTGAATGGTGTTTTGCAGGGCAGTAACTTTGCAGAAATTTGTGAATTGTTGCTTGAGTATCATGCGGTAGAGGAGGTGGCAACAAGTGCCATTACGCATTTAACCTCCTGGCTAAAAATTGGAATCATTTCTACATTTCAGTAACGATTCACTTCACTTCCTTTATAACCTATTCCTATATCGCCCTATCTCCTCTAAATTTTGCAATCATAAATTCAGTTTCTTCTTATAAATTGGACACTACCGTTTCTTGGATGGAGAATAGATATAAAATCAGTTCTAAAATTCTACCTCTCACCAGGGTATCACCATATTCAGGGTCCACTTCAGACCAAGCTTCTGTGCTGTATCGGTTTCCCCAAATTGGCATTAATCTTGGCCCATGGCTTTTTACGATTTCTCTACCATCGATAATTAAGTAGGTTTCAAGAAAAGGGAAGACACCATCATTATCTGCAAGCAGTGTGGTTAGATCAGAGGGCTTGAAAACAAGCGCAAATGCATAAGGGCCGTTTCCTTTTCCATTGTCTCCATGGCATAACGCACATCGTTGCTGAAACTCTTTAGCGCCTGCATTTACGGCATCCGTTGACTCGCCTGCATACACAGTATTAAAACTACAAACCAATATTAAGAAAATAATTAATAAACATGTTTGAGTAGTATTTATTGTTAATGTATTTTCCCTATAGGAATTATATTGATTGTGCATATATAGTTTCCTATCTTCCTAGTACATCATCTCGGTGTTCTTCAATTTTTTTCATGACTTTATTTATAGTTTTAGTATCGATATCTAATTCCTTTAAGGTAGCACTTACGCATTCCATCATGGCATCCACATGTCCATCATTTAGGCCTTTTTCAACTACATTTTTATGTGCTTTACGCATCGTTTTTCCTAAATATAATGATGGCCCGCCAAATATGTTTGTTAAAAAACCTGACATTTTTCGCTTTTGTTTTTCAATATCTATATTTTCAAAAAAACTATTTATACGTTCATCACGTAATATATTTACATAAAGAATTGCTGAAGCTTTCTCGACTGTTCTTTTTCCGCCTAGTTCTTCGTAAAGAGAGTGATCCATAAAAGTACCTATTATTTGGTAAATGATTTTGAACGAAAATTCTAAAATACTATAAGAAAATTGAATTTGCTCTAGATCAGTTAACGTTTGATTAAATTTAAAATTTTCTGCCGATTCCAGTATAGAAGACCCATGGGTCTATATCTATATCTACATCACGAGCCATGCCGTTAGTTTTTAAGGTTGCATCTGCATCGATATCTACGTATCAAACTGCAGTATTGATAAACCAATTGCCATTCAGTGAATAATCCATGCCAACGTGTGCAGCTAGTCCCCAAGAGTCATCTATATCTAATTTTGTGTCGCCTCCAAGAGCGGTTTCCAGTGAAGAGGAGACATGCTCATCTGGAAAATGCGTGTAATATACTCGTGCCATCGAAGTGATACTGTAGTGATAAGGTAGGAGGGAACACATCTACATCAGCAATTTTACCTAATGCTCCAATTCCGTCTTTACCACGTAAATCATGTTTAGAAGGTGTGACACCAAGTAGCTCAATTGCATATTTAGAAGTCAGCATATAACCAGTTGTGAATCCAAGCGTGACATTACTATCTACGCGCACACCAGTATTCGCTAAGCCTTCTACATCATTACTGCTGTCGTTTGGTTCAATCAGTGCTGAACTTATTCTGGCGAACCAGGCTCCTTGTTCATAAGCAATACAAGAAGAAGCTGGTAGTAAAAAACTAAAAAATATTAAATATATATAAAATTAAACGCATTATGTGTTCCTTTTATGATTATTTTTTCCTGATAGGTAAATTTTAAGATCAATGTAAAAATATTTTAGAAAAAATAACAAATAAACTAATGCATGTTTCTGACATAAGTCAGCAGAAGATAATTTATTGGAATAGAAGGAGAGGTAGGTTTTTTTAATTGGTAGTTTATAAATAAAATAAAATTTGATACATATCAGAAATTTAAGCTAGATATGCATATACACTGGAGTGTGCTTCTTTAAGTGTTAAATAAGGTTATTTTAAATGTCTCTATACGAAACGATTAAAATTATCCATATTACAACAGCGATGCTGTCTTTTTGTGGGTTCGTGCTGAGAGGAGTTTGGATGATGCAATCATCATCTATGTTGCAGCAAAGGTGGGTTAAAATTGCGCCCCATATTAATGACACAATTTTATTGTTTTCAGCAATTGTTTTGGTAGTAATAAGCTCGCAATATCCAGGAGCGATTGGCTGGATCAATGCAAAAATTGTAGCCTTAATTTTCTATATTATTTTAGGAACCATTGCATTAAAGCGCGGTAAAACGAAGACTGTACGAATTGCCGCATGGTGTTCAGCAATACTGGTGTTTGCATATATTTTAGCTGTGGCAGCTAGTAAAAATGTATTACCAATTTGATTAGTACATTATTCTTTCTAGTAGAATTTATCTAAGAAAACATCAAAAGAAAGCGTGGTTATTTGAACTAAATTAATTAGTTTAAGCTTTGTTCACCTTCGGCTACTTCGCATAATGCTCCATGATCTAGGATAGATATTTTTTTTCTATTAGCATCTATAATTTTATTATCTTTGAATCTAGAAATTAATCGGCTAATTGTCTCATCCGCAAGACCTAAGTAGTTTCCAATGTCATATCGGCTCATAGTGAGATCAAAATCATCGGCTGAATAACCGCGTGCCTTGAATCGACCAGAAAGATTTATAAGAAAGGTTGCTAACTTTTGTTCAGCATTGCGTCGTGCAAGCAACATGAGCATAGTATGATCTTTGGTAATTTCATTACTGATTAAACTGAGTAACTGCTGCTGTAAGCCAGGAATTTTTACACATAAGACATTTAGATCATTAATGGGTAATTCGCAAATGGTAGTGGTATCAAGTGCAACTCCTGAACAACTATGAATTTCATTATCTAATCCATCTAAACCGAGCAGCTCTCCTGGTAAATGAAATCCTAGTACTTGTTCTTCTCCATTTTTATCTGTACTGAAAGTTTTTACCGAGCCTGATCTAACCGCGAATACACATCCAGATCTTTCACCTTGGCGAAAAATGGTTTCACTTTTATGTACTAGTCTCCTTTGCTGAATAACCTCATCTAGAGTCGTTAGATCATTACTATCTAAGCCTCGCGGAAGGCATAACTCAACCAATGAGCAATTTTTGCAGGATGCTTTAAGTGACTTAAAGTTTATTTTTTGTTCGGCCTGGGGCATTAGGTTTATATATTTCCCTTCGTGCTATAAGGTTTAGACACTTTATCCATACTCTCATACTAGCGCATTCTGGCCTCTATTTATTATGAATTGGTATCCTAAAAGATATTCGTCGTTAACGTTTTCCTGTTTAAGATCAGTAAAGATGAAAATTGACCCGTTTTTCTTAGAAAGCTGAGAAATTATGCTGATATAGATCAGTATAACCCTTCAAGACTCTGATTATGCTTTGTTCAAGCTTATTGATGAGCAAGTTAAATGCATAAGGTAGTTAATACCCCATTGCTCGTTTATTAGGCGATTAACTAATCACTAGCTTTTCAAAATTGCTCATTTTCAAGCTAGTAGCATACAAAATCGGGAGATTAAGAATATGGGTCTATTTAGTTCAAAGAAAAAAGTAAATCAAACTACAAAACTTATTTGCAATTCAAAAGATGCTGGTTCATACAAATGCGTGTTCTTAGCATCATATAGAAAGCTTCCTGTAGAAGTTAGCTGGGAAGAATCGTCTGTTGCCGATGACAAAATGTCGGAGTCTTTGCATATGACAGGATTAAATCGGTTTCCGTGTATTGAGGAAGGGGATTTTACGGTATGTGGAACAGATGCTTCTTTAACCTATTTAAATATTAAGGGGACAGCACCTACTATACATCCGAGAAAAGCTAGAGTGTTGGCAGAGCAGAACTATTGGATTCAAGTTTTATCAAGAAAATTTGAGCCACTGTTAGGTGATATATCAAGTAATTCAGAACGAATTTCTAACGTCCTTGAAATTTTAGATAAGAGCTTAGAAGGTTGTAATTATATTGTTGGTGAATTTTCACTAGCTGATATTCATTGGTCCGCAGTATTCAAATTTCTTGAAGTGCAAGATCAAAGTGATTTATTTAGCAGTTTCAACAACATAAATTCTTGGCTAACAAAAATAAAAGCTGAAATACCAGCATATAACACCAAAGCTGAACTGATAGCAGCATAGTAATTTAAACATTTAAGACATAGGTAAAAAATCATGACAGATATATTTAGCGCAATGGCAGAGAAGTCAGGCCATACAGATGCCTCAAAGTATGGCATGTCTGGCGAAATGAAAAAAACACAATATGTGCTTGAGTTAATTGGCGCGCCAACGGATGCAGACACACTTAAATGCATTATCACAGCAGCGGAACAAGGTATGGAAATGAACTGCTACAGCATGATTACAGATGCTGTAGATGATATGGATGCTTCAATTAAGCAAATTTCTCCATTTTCAATTACGCCTTGCTTGAAAGAAGCTGACTTCGTTACCTGTGGTAGTGATGCCATTACTTCATTCACTGATGCACGGGGTTTGGGTTATGCGCTCACACCACGTAATGCCAACCTTGCAGCAATGCAAAATTATTGGGTGGATATTGCTGAATCAAATGTTGCGCCACATGTAAATCTTGTTGTTGATGAAGCCATTACAAAGAAAATAAAAGATACCTCCTATTCGCCTGATACACAGGTGATTAGTGCTTGTTGTGAAGACCTCAAAATATTTTTTGATGCGCTAGATAAGCAGTTGGCTGGCAACAAATATATTGCTTGTGACAAATACACCTGGGCAGACCTTCATTGGACTGCATATGCTCATCTTTGTGTGGTGGCTGGATGCGAGTCAATTATCGATGACAGAAAAAATGTAAAAGCATGGTTTGACCGAATTAAGTTTAGGAAAAGTCAATGCGGCCAAGAGCTTATAGCTTATGACATGTTGCCGAATTCAAGTGAGACACTAAAAGGTATCCTTAAGGATGTGGTAATTGATAATTACTAAGAAAATTAAAAATTAAATTATAAGTAGAAAGTAAGTGAGGAAAAAATGCATAAATTTTTAGTAAATATACGATATTTTGAAACTCCGATATTAATATTTGCCACCATGGTGGGCCTAGTTGTAGGCGGCCCATGGGTATGGACGGGTGTAGTACTTTTGATTTCGTCCATCATCATCGACTGGGCGACCAGTGCTAGCAAGCTTTTTCATTGCGAACCTGCCGGTAGAGATGAAAATGGTGATTTATACGGAATTGATTGGTTTTTGAAAGTAATGATGTGGGTGCAATACCCCGTATTTGTCACGCTGCAACTCGCATTGGTATGGCGTGTTTATGAATTTGCAACAGGAAATACATTTGGTCCGAATGAAATATTCGGTATCACCATTCACCATGGTGTAACCGGCTGGCAAATGTATGGTGCCACAGTATCTGCAGGAATCTATATGGGTCTTGGGATTATGTTTGGACATGAGCTCGCGCATACTAAAGGACCTACTTTTGTATTGGCGCGTTGGATGATGGCCTTGAGTGGTATTGCTCACTTTTGTTATGCCCATGTGTATAACCATCATTTAGAGCTGGGTTGTGAGGATGATCCTGCAACCTCACCAAGAGGACGCAATATCTATCAGCACTATCTACTTTCACACTTTGGTCAATCACGGTTTTTATATGTAATGGAACAACAACGCCTAAAAAGAATAGGTGTACCATTTATTTCATGGCAAAATCGTTGGATACGTGGCTATGCAATGAGCCTACCGACTATCTTCATGTTTTGGTTTGCGGCAGGCTGGATAGGTTTGGGTGTAATGGTGGGTTCTTGGGTGATTTCAGCATTTGAGTTAGAAGTGCTTAACTATTTAGAACACTACGGTCTTATTCGAGAGAAGGGTCAACCGATTGATTATCACCATTCTTGGGATGTTGCAGAGTCACCGTTTACTCAATGGGGTTTCATTGAAATCGGCCGCCAAGCAGATCACCATGATCGAGGTGAGACGCATTTTTGGGAGTTAGAAGATTGTGGAGCTCCAGATACCGGTTACGGTTACTACGCAATGCTTGCACTACTTCTTGTTCCACCAGCTTGGGAAAGGTTTATTAAACCTCGCCTCGCAGATTGGGATGAAAATAGAGCCAGTGAAGGTGAGCGTAAAATTGCTGCGCGAATGAATTATCTCGCAGGCTGGCACGACATGCCCCTATGTGAAAAGCCACAATAAATAATATTTAAAATTAAAAGCGAGGAAATACTGATGTCAAAAGTTCAACAAGCTTTGCTGGCTATAGCAGTCTTTACCGGTGTAGTTGGGTTTATACTTTATACGCTTGGAGTAGGAGATCATCACTTTAATCCACTATGGGCGCTGGGCACCTCAATTATCTTTTTAGTGGTATTGCTAATAGATGTTTGGATGTTTTTTGCGATCTCAGGTGAAGATGCATTTAGGTGGGACCCAGAAGCTTGAAGATTGTTTAAATAATTTATGAAAACCGCAGTCTTTTCACTGCGGTTTTTTTTACTTAAATTTTTCTTCAAGTTGTTTTGGATCAATAAAAATAAAAATTAAACCTTTTATAGTTATCAACTCATCTAATAGAATTAAAAATAAAAAAATAACCATTATGAGAAGTGCATTTTCGCCGCGATTAATGTTGCGACTACTGTTTCAGCCTAATAACGTTTTTAAAGAGTTGGCTGAATCAAAACCTTCAGCTATGGCTGTGTTTTTCAAAGTTGCATTATGGTTTGGAGTGTTGCCACCATTTTTTGCATATATTGGTGCTTCGAAATATGGTTGGCGTTTGGGTAACATTGAGCCATTGTCTTTACAAAAAGAAATTCTTTTAAGTGTAAGTATTGCGTACTTTGTTGCACTATTATTTGGTTTTATAAGTTCTGCCATAGTATCGCGTTGGATGGCGACAACTTATGGTGCTCGACATTCATTTGGAATTCATTTAGCAATGATTACGGTTGTTGGTGCACCGCTTGCAGTAGGTAGCATTGTGCATTTGTATCCAGATGTCTTTATCAATGTTCTTGTACTGATACCTGCTTTGCTTTGGAGTATGTACTTACTTTATCGAGGATTACCCATCGTGCTGCATACAACACCAGAGCGTGGAATGTTGATGTCGTCATCTTTGATTGGCTATTTGTTAGTAGCATTTGTGAGCTTATTGGGGATAACTGTATTTTTATGGATCAATGGCATAGGTCCCTTAATGGGAGTTTGAATATGGCAGATCCAGCCAAAAAATTATCTGTAGAAATTTATAGCGACCGTGTGGTGACAACGCTTGTGATGTTTTCAGTCATTTGGGCGGTGATTGGGATGCTGGCAGGTGTGTATATTGCAGCAGAACTTGTATGGCCATCGTTAAATTTTGATCAAGCATGGTTATCGTTCGGCAGATTGAGAACCTTTCATACTAATGTTGTGATTTTTGGTTTTGGTGTTTCCGCTTTGATGGGTACTGCATACTATAGTGTGCAACGTACTTGTCATGTGCGTCTTTATGCCTCAAATCTGGCATGGTTTACATGCTGGGCCTGGCAAATTGCAATCCTTGTTGGCGGTATCTCGTTATTAATGGGACTGACGACTTCTAAAGAATATGCCGAACTCGAATGGCCTTTTGATATTGCAATTACATTAGTCTGGGTGTGTTTTGCAATTGTATTTTTTGGCACGATTGCTAAACGGCGAATCAAACAAATTTACATTTCAAACTGGTTTTATGGTGGATTAATTATTGTTATCGCCATGTTGCATATTGTAAATAATCTTGCCATTCCAGTTACTTTAACTAAATCGTATTCCTTATATGCTGGCGCGCAGGATGCGATTGTACAGTGGTGGTACGGACATAACGCAGTTGGGTTTTTATTAACGGGCGGATTCCTCGGTATGATGTATTATTTTTTGCCTAAGCAAGCAGAAAGACCTATATGGAGCTATAAATTATCGATTGTTGCATTCTGGGCCTTTACCTATAGCTATATTTGGGCAGGGCCCCATCACTTACATTTCAATGCCATTCCTGAGTGGGTACAAAATTTAGGGATGGTAATGAGTCTTGTATTGCTTGCACCTTCATGGGCATCGATGGTGAACGGTATTATGACGGTGAGTTCGGCTTGGGAAAAACTGCGCAGTGAGCCTTCGCTAAAATTTATTGTACTCGCACTAGCATTTTATGGGCTTGCAACTTTTGAAGGGCCGATGCTGGCAATTAAAAGTGTCAATATCATCAGCCATTTCACTGAGTGGACGATTGGCCATGTGCATTCAGGTGCGCTCGGTTGGAACGCAATGATCACCTACGGTACTTTTTATTTTCTCGTTCCAAGATTAGTTGGTGGGAATTTATATAGTGTGAAATTAGCCAATCTGCATTTTTGGTTAGCCTTAGCGGGGACGATACTTTATATCGTAGCGCTTTGGGGTGCAGGAGTATCACAAGGGGTGTTGTGGTTGAGTCTCGATGATCTCGGAGAGTTGCGTTATAGCTTTACCGAGATTATGGCAGCTATGAATCCTTATTATTTACTACGCTTAGTAGCCGGTATCTTGTTTTTAATTGGCACCATTCTAATGACGTATAATTTTTTAAAAACCATAGCGGGTCGTCGCACGATTGCAGTTAGGCCCCCAGTTGAATCGTTAGCTACAGCATGAACGGTTTTCAATTACACCAGGTTTTAGAAAAAAACATTGGCTTGCTGATTTTTGGCATTCTGTTTGTTTCTGCCATTGGTGGTTTGGTACAAGTGCTACCTAGTTTATTTCAAGAGTCGCTGAAAACGGCAAGCCCTAATACAAAAGTTTATTCACCTCTAGAATTAGTTGGACGTGATATATATATAAGAGAAGGTTGTAGCACCTGTCATTCGCAACAAATACGACCACTGGTTGCCGAGGTAGAACGCTATGGAACCTATTCTCGTGCAGGTGAGTTTGTTTATGATCGCCCTTTCTTGTGGGGATCAAAACGAACCGGGCCAGATTTACATCGCATAGGTGGTAAATATTCTAATGACTGGCACCGCATTCATTTAATAAACCCACGTGATGTCGTTCAAAACTCAATTATGCCTGCTTATCCTTGGTTAGTTGAGCGTACGGCGAACCAAGATGGTGACATTAAAGATAAGTTAAATGTATTAGTGAAGCTTGGTCACCCTTACACCATAAATGATATTGAATCATCCGAGTCCATGCTTGAAGGACAATCAGAACTGGATGCTTTAATTGCTTATCTGCAAGTGTTAGGTACTGCATATGCCAAAGGAGAACAGTAATGGCTTATTTTATTTTTGTAGGAGACATGCTCGTGATGGCTTTCATGATTGCAGTCGTGCTTTGGGTTTCGATGAAGTCATCCAATGAAAGTACAAATAAAGCTGCAAGAATTCCATTAGAAGATGAGGATCTCGATGGCTGATATGCCTACAGATTTTTGGGCAGGATGGATTATTGTGCTGACTACTGTCAGCGTGTTTGGGCTTTGTTGGTTAGTATTTAGTATTTATTTTTCCGCAAACCGAGAAGAGCAAGAAGAGTCGCCTGTCTGGGACGAAACACTTTCTGAGGGGGATAACCCAGCCCCTATGTGGTGGTTCTGGATGACATTGGCTGCTTTAGTGATTACGGTTATTTATTTAATATTATATCCAGGCCTAGGTTCATTTAGTGGCACATTGAAATGGTCGCAGCATGGAAGGCTCGATCACAGTTTTGTCCGTTATGAGGCAAAATTTTCTCCACTACGCAAAAATATTTTAAAACGTCCTATCTCAGAGTTGCAGAATAACAATGCCATTATGGAATCTGCACAGCGGGTCTTTGTACAAAATTGTGCGGCTTGTCATGGCACGGATGGCAAAGGCCAAGCTTTGGCTTTTCCAAATTTAAAGGATGATGATTGGCAATGGGGAGGTACTGAGGATGCTATTACACAGACTTTAATGCAAGGCCGGCAAGCTGCAATGATAGGTTGGCAAGATGTCATTGGAGAAGAAGGTGTATCGCAAGTAAAAAACTATGTTAAGACATTGGCCAGTAAAAGTAATGTTAGTGCAAATAGTGAAGGTAAAAAAATCTTTCAAAATAATTGTGCGGCTTGTCATGGTTTGTTGGGTGAAGGTAATCCAGCATTAGGAGCCCCCAACCTTGCAGACGATATTTGGTTATATGGAAGTTCAGATGATGCATTGCATCAAACTATTGCATCTGGGCGTAGTGGTATGATGCCAGCATTTAGCGCTCGGCTTGATGCAACGCAAATTAAAATGCTCGTAGCCTGGCTTATGCCCGAAGCTGAAAGCGCTGTAGAGGTTGTTTCTAATACACAAGAAAATGTTGTCGCTAATGAATCCACTGAAGATGCTGCTGCATTAGGCGAAAAAATTTCGGGCGAACAAATTTATGCAAAGTATTGTTTGGCCTGTCATCAAAGTAATGGGGAAGGTTTGCCAGGTATTTTCCCACCTCTTAAAAATAGCGAAGTAGTGTTGGCTGATGACGCAAGCGAGCATATTGATATAGTCTTGAATGGACTAAAAGATAAAGAAATTGCAGGTGTGAATTACCCCGCACCCATGCCAGGTTTTGGTGCGCAATTAAGCAATGAAGAAGTTGCTGCAGTTGTTAATCATGAACGGTTACAATGGGGAAATTCCGCTAAACCAATAACTGGCAAGAGTGTTGCGGGAAAACGCTGATATATGTTCTATTTAAACCACAACAGCACATGGAAGTTAATTTATGTTTTCAATCTCAAACTATACACATTAAAATGAAACAATACGAAATTGGGCTTGGTTGGTCTAAGGAGTTTTAAGTGCAAGACAAAGAAACAAATCAAAGTATGTATTACATTGCTGAAACAGAAAAGCTATTTGATCAAGCAGCCAATGATTTAGAGGTGGCGGTGAAAAAACATGGTTTTGGAGTACTTCATATTCATGATTTAGGTAACACACTGCGAAGTAAAGGCGTGGATTTCAAAGAGGAATGTAAAATATTTGAGGTATGTAATCCACAGCAAGCTGCCAAGGTATTATCTGCTGATATGCGTCTTAACATGGCGTTGCCGTGCAGAATTTCTGTCTATACAGAAGGTGCGACTACAAAAATTGGTTTAATTAAGCCAGAAAAAATGTTGTCAGCGCTTTCTCAAAATAAGAGTCTAGAAGAAACAGCTCATGAAGTAGAGGAAAAGACAATTCAAATGATTGAAGAAGCAAAGAGATAAATAGTCATTAATTAGTCATAATTATTATGAAATCTATAATAGATAAGCTACATAATGACCATATAAACTTTATTAAACTTTTAGAGTTTCTAGAAAATCAGCAACAGCTGTTGAAATATTGTCAACAAACAGATCTGGAATCCATACTTGATGCAATTCGGTACATGAAAGAGTACCCTGATTTAGTTCATCACCCATTAGAGAATGTAGTATTCAAATACTTTCTAGAAAATCACAATGAAGTTCATAGTGAGTTAAAAACACTTTTGCATGAGCATGATGAGCTACCTGAGCTGACTGATAGACTTATGGAAATGCTGCTAAGTGCGTTAGCTGAGGTGCCTCAAAAAAGAGAGGAGCTCTATCGATACTTAAAAGAGTATATTTCTATACAAAAAGAACATATGAATAGAGAAGAATCGTTAGTTTATCCAACTATTAATTCAGTTCTTAATGATGATGATTGGGAAAATATTAAAAGCGAATTGGAGCTTGTTAAAGATCCTTTGTTTGGCGATAGAGTTAAAAAATCCTACCAAGCTTTATTGCAAAACATTATTAGTTAAAAGTAGTATTTCCGCATTTTTAATTATTTGCATAATTTTGGCGCATCGAAAACTGCTACTCGGCAACTGCTCCTGCGTTGCCCTACCTCCTACCTCCTACCTCCTACCTCCTACCTCCTTGTAGTCGTGCATGCCTAGCACTTTCTCTTGCTGACTTTTGTCTTGTCACGAAGTGACATGACAAAAAAAAGGGAGCAAAGGT
Source organism: uncultured Thiotrichales bacterium (assembly GCA_964468615.1). Taxonomy (GTDB): domain Bacteria; phylum Pseudomonadota; class Gammaproteobacteria; order UBA4575; family UBA4575; genus JABDMD01. The sequence continues at coordinate 19,464 of CAYXVH010000061.1, forward strand.
TGCTCCCTTAAATAACCACCATAGTGGTGGCCCCATAACGCCGGTTAACTACTACATTAAATCGCTTACCACTACATCATTCACTGGTATGGAACGATAGTGGGTTACTTCTCTAGTTGCAGTGTCCATTGTTAATTCGAAATAAATGTTTTTTTCTTGGTTATAAACCTTAATGGTTTCTGTGCCATTTTCTTTGGTTACATACGCTTGGTTTAACATTGCATTACTTACCATGGTTACTACCAGGTAAGAGCTCCGCCGGTTTGGTACTCGGTTACGCGTGTTTCAAAGAAGTTCTTTTCCTTTTTGAGATCTAAAATTTCAGACATCCAAGGGAAAGGGTTACTTACATTGTCATATTGCTGTGGCAAACCAATTTGTGAGAAACGCCGGTTTGCGATGAATTGTAGATATTCTTCAAACATCGGTGCATTTAAACCTAGGATGCCGCGTGGCATGGTGTCATAGGCATATTGCGTTTCAAGATCTACACCACTCTTAATCAAATCGACCATTTCCTGTTGGAATTCATCCGTCCACAAGTGCGGGTTTTCTAATTTAATTTGGTTGATGACATCGATGCCAAAGTTCATGTGCATAGACTCATCACGCAGAATGTATTGGAATTGTTCTGCAACACCAGTCATTTTGTTGCGACGGCCCATGGAAAGTATTTGCACAAAGCCTACGTAGAAAAAGATGCCTTCAAATACTACATAGAATGCAATCAGGTCACGTAATAAACGTTGGTCGTCTTCTACGGTGCCTGTGTGGAAGTCTGGATCGCCTAAGCTGTTGGTATATGGCAATGCCCATTCGGC
>CAYXVH010000062.1:0-4544 GCA_964468615.1 uncultured Thiotrichales bacterium
ACAAAGATTTCACTTTGAATACCCCACTCATTCATGCAAAAGGTGAGGGTAAAGTAAACATTGCAAAATCAGAGGCCGATTATAAAATTTCAATTGGCTTATCCGAGGAGCCGGGAAAATGTGGCATTCCTGTTACTATAAAAGGACCTTTTGAGAGTCCCAAATATGGTTTGGATACAGAAGCCTTATTAAAATGTACTTCTTCAGAGAAAATTGCAGAAAAGAAAGAAGAACTAAAAGAAGAATTTGAAGAAAAGAAAGAAGAAAAAGTTGAAGAACTAAAAGAGAAGTTTGGCGACAAGCTTAAAGATAAAATCAAGCTATTCTAATGAAGCGCATTATATGCGTTTTGCTATTTTGGCTAAACGTATGTGTCGGTTCTCATGCGACAGAGGTAAATGTCCGTTATGAGGACAAAACCTATTTTCTAAGTGCAGAGTTTAATATTGAAGCTACACCTGCACGTGTAATGGAAGTGTTAACTGACTTTGAAAATATCGCAGATCTTAACCCCGCTATTATCGAGAGTGAAGTACAAGACTCGTCTAAAGTGGATAGCTTGCGAGTAAGAACCGTGGTGCAGGACTGCATATTATTTTTTTGTAAAAGTATCATGCGGGTAGAAGATATTACTCGGTCTGAGAATGAAAAGCTTGAGGCCGTTGTGCTTCCTTTGTTAAGTGATTTACGTTCTGGTTATGCCGAGTGGGTGCTCACACAACATTCGTTGGATACCATAGTGAAGTATGACGCAAGCATGCAGCTGAAGTTTTGGATTCCTCCCATCATACGTTCATATGTCCTGAAAAAAAAATTTAAGCAGCGCGTTATTGAAAGTGTCAAGTTGTTGCAACAAAAAGCTAAAGAACAAAAACTAATTATTCAATGAAGAAAGCCTTTGGTCAGTATGTATTGTCTTGGTTTGATGAGAATGGGCGAAAAGATCTGCCTTGGCAGCGTGATCGCGATGCGTACAAAATCTGGGTGTCGGAGATTATGCTACAACAAACGCGTGTTGAAACGGTAATTCCTTATTATGAAAAGTTCATGCAACGCTTTCCTGATGTTAAAAAACTTGCTGCAAGTAATATTGATGAAGTGCTGCATCAATGGACGGGTCTAGGGTACTATGCGCGCGCACGAAATTTACATAAAGCTGCACAGCAAATTTGTGAGTTGCATGATGGTAAGTTTCCAATAGATATCGAGCAAGTTATCGCCCTGCCTGGAATAGGACGTTCCTCTGCTGCGGCAATTTTAGCGTTAAGTTTTAATCAGCCTCATGCCATTTTAGACGGCAATGTAAAACGAGTACTGACGCGATATTTTGCATTAGAGGGTTGGCCCGGTACCCGAGAAATAGAGCAACAACTATGGCAGCATGCGGAATCTTTATTACCTTCCGAATCGTTTGCTGAATATACACAAGCCATGATGGATTTGGGCGCGACGCTTTGCACGCGTAGTAAACCACGTTGCAGTATTTGCCCGGTGCAAATTAATTGCGCAGCTCTTGCCCAACAACGACAAAATGAATTACCCACACCGAAGCCAGCTAAAAAAATCCCACAACGAGAAGTGGTGGTTGCCATTATTCAAAATAGAGAAGATGACTCTATTTGGTTAGAAAAACGTCCACCGGCGGGGATATGGGGAGGGCTATATAGTTTTCCAGAGTTTGTAGATGCTGCTAAGTTCGAGGCTTGGTTGGTTAAGCAATATCAAAATTACTCACATGAATTCCAGTCTTTACCGGTAATTTCGCATACTTTTTCCCACTTTCGGCTCCATATGTACCCTAAGCTCATTCAGATCAGTAAAAAACCCAATGGTGTAATGGAAGACGATCTCGGGGTTTGGTATAAACTTACAGATCAAAAAATTGGTTTGGCAGCTCCTGTAAAAAAGGCGCTAGAACAAGTCTTAAACTAAAAAAGGAACAACCTCATGGCGCGCATGGTGCAGTGTGTAAAGCTTAATAAAGAAGCTGAAGGTCTCGAATATTTACCCTATCCAGGCGAGTTGGGCCAAAAGGTATACGACAATGTCTCGCAAGAAGGTTGGAAAATGTGGGTGGGTCACCAGACTATGCTACTGAATGAGTATCGCCTGTCTCCAGTAGACCCTAAGGCACGTAAGTTTCTTGAAGAGGAGATGGAAAAATTCTTCTTTGGTGAAGGTTCTGAAGCACCTAATGAATTTGTAGGCCCTAATGCGACATAAGGGTCAATGATCAAAAACGTGTTGACTCATTATATGTAGGCACGTTTAATAGCCCGCTTTAAGTAAATCCCCAATTTTGGCCTATGTAGCGGGATCGCGTAGCGACAAGGTAGGCCGGATTGAAAATCTTGTTTTCAATCTCCGCAATTTAAAAAACGGTAGCCCGTTTCAAAATATAGCCTACGTAGCGGGGTCGCATAGCGACAAGGTAGGCTGGATTGAAAATCCTTTTTCAATCTCCGCAATTTAAAAACGGTAGCCCGTTTAAAATTTGGCCGAGTAGCTCAGTTGGTAGAGCAGTGGATTGAAAATCCTCGTGTCGGTGGTTCAATTCCGCCCTCGGCCACCATTAAATCAGTATGTTATAAATATTTGTTGGTCAAGATGACTTAAAAATTTTAATTATCCACCATTCTTCCACCTTATATTTCAATAATACCGCTAATAAATATGATGAAACAAAATGTCTGCTAACGACCCAAAGCGGACATTCACTATCTGCCAAGTAGCAGTTTCAGAGCACAAATAGCTGACCATTTCTAATGCAGTCTCTTTAATTTAATTGAGTTGCATCAATACTTTGAAACGCCATACCTTCAGTATAGAGAATGTGATGATGATGCTATAGGAGGATGCTATGACAGAGCCAGCCCCAATGTCGATGTGCCCTATGGCAGAAACACGCAAGGGGATGATGGAGAAGCCACTTTCAGCTTTCGTGATGATAGTCCCTGTACTCATTCTCATTGTTTTGGGTGTGGTGGTCCTCATTGAACCACGAATACTTTTATGGCTTGTAGCATTCATTGCTCTTATTGTGATGGGAATTTCCATGCTGGTGCTTGCCAAGTTTGTGCGCAAAGCTGGGGAACGGTTTCAGATTACGGAGAGGTAATAAGATGATAAATTTAGAACTGAACGATCAAGAATTGCTAATCTTAAATGAAACGCTGCAAAATTATTTATCCGATCTCAGTTATGAAATTTCCAATACTGACCTGCAAAATTACCGTGAACAATTGAAAGCCAGAAGAGTAGTGCTGGAGAAGATCAAGAATGCATTAGAGCAAGCTTGACAAGTTCTTTATTTACTGCGAGTGCCTCTTAAATTTAAAATATCAAATAATTGGTAAAGTATGGTAACTATTAAACGAATTGTTCTTGATGTATTAAAACCACACCAACCTGATTGCTTAGAATTCGCTTGCGCTATCGCAGACAAATCTCCTGGAATAAAAGTAGAATTGACAGTTGATGAAATAGACGAAAAAACAGAATCTACCATCATTGTTATCGAAGGAGAAAGTCTTGATTACGATGTTATAGTCGAAGTTATTACAGACTTGGGTGGCTCGGTACACAGCATTGATGAAGTAGAAGTGACGAGCAAGTCTGATTAGATTAGGCGTTTTAGAGCTAAATGATATGTTTAAGCAGTTATCATTATTACTTAGTATCACTCACTCGCAAAGTATTCTACGACGGTACTTTGTAGTTAACGGATTTGACGGCGCCCTTACGATGCTTGGCATAATAATGGGGTTTTATATCAGTGATTCGGTAAAACTAGCGGTTATCATGAATACTTGTTTGGGCGCAGCTATTGCACTTGGAATGAGTGGACTGATCAGTGCATATGCAAGCGAGTCTGCAGAACAAAAAAAACAACTTGGTGATCTCGAGCAAGCGATGGTAAAAGATCTAGGTAGCTCAGCTTACGGTGAAGCAGCTCGTTTACTTCCATACGTGACTGCTGCTGTGAATAGCCTTTCGCCCTTAATTATTGCCTTAATAATTATTTCACCAATATGGGCCGCGACTTTATCTTTTGAATTATCAATTGGCGCAGTAGAAACAGCAATGCTGATTGCTTTTTTAATCCTATTTTTATTAGGTGTATTTTTAGGACGAATTAGTGGTACTTACTGGTTATGGTCAGGGATACGTACTCTATTGATTGCTATTGTTACAGCGGGATTAATATTTTTAGTGGCTACTTAATTGATCAGCTCTTCGATGATGATCTAGATATCGTAAACGAGCTATCTGATAAATTGTTGAACGACCGCTGTTGGCCGAAAGCGGACATTCGCACATGCCTAATTTGATTTACAAATATGAGTAGAAAACATTTGTCGGGTATAATGCTTTTAGCTGTATCACTAGGTTGGTTACTCTATGTATTTGGTTACATACTTTCCCCTATGGTAGAACAATTAGTTGTACCTGCTGAGGAATTTGATGAATTACATCGAGTTTCAAAAATTATGCTATGGGGGGCTGCTGTATGTTTAATAGCCGCAATAGTTGCAGCAGGTGGT
>CAYXVH010000063.1:0-7735 GCA_964468615.1 uncultured Thiotrichales bacterium
GTTGTATTGATGTTAAAAAAGCAACCAGAAATCACTCAAGATACACTGCAACAAGAAATTTAATCTTTGCAACAACAACTGCCGATAAAGGTGGGTGCTTATACCGAACTCAAGACTGTTGAGGCAGGGAACATGGAGATAAAATATTCATTTCTAGTAACCGATGATCCAACACAGCAAACAGGTATCAACGTTAAGGATGATAATTTTGCACAACAAGTGGAAACGGTTGTAAAAACGAGTGCTTGTCAAAATAAAAACACCAGGCGCTATCTAAATAGTAATGTATCAATGTCTTATCGTTACATGAATACAGATAATATTCCGATCGCAGACTTTGTGATTCCAGCAGGATTCTGCAATAAATAGGCGACTACAAATACTATGAGTGCTTCAGGTCATGATTCTTCTTTAAAAGCTATTTTCTTTGCGTTCGGCGCTAATTTTGCGATTGCGTTAATGAAAACAGCGGCAGCTATCTATACCAACTCAGGTAGCATGTTGGCGGAGGCAATACATTCATATGCCGATACAGGCAATCAAGTTCTTCTTTATTTAGGTTTAAAGCAATCTCAAAAGCAGCCAGATGAAAAACATCCGCTTGGCTACGGTAAAAACAGTTACTTTTGGAGTTTTGTGGTTGCAGTGTTGTTGTTCAGTGTGGGTGGTTTGTTTTCCATCTATGAGGGATGGCACAAGCTACAGCATCCCGAAGCCCTTAATCAGGCATGGATCGGGTTGCTTGTGTTAGGCGTGGCCATAATTATAGAAATAATTAGTCTATTAGGTTGTTTAAGCGCAATTAACGATGTTCGTGGTGAAAAGACATTTGTTAACTGGTTAAAGCATACTCGTAATTCTGAGTTAGTAGTGGTTCTAGGAGAAGACAGTGCAGCAATCTTAGGTTTAATTATTGCATTTGTGTTTGTGGGCATTAGTGTACTCACGGGCAGCCCTATTTACGATGCAATCGGTTCTATCTGTATAGGTATCGTGCTTCTATTTGTATCGGCATTTGTTGCCTGGCGTATTAAGGCGTTAATAGTAGGCACGTCTGCAGAACCAGAAATCAGAGAAAAAATTAATCAAATAATTCAGTTAGATGAAAATGTTGAACGGTTGTTTAATGTGATAACCATTCAGTTTGGTTCAAAAATTATGTTGGCAGCAAAAATTAAATTACCAGATGCCATGCCTACAAAAGAGTCAGTTGAAAAAATAAATGTGTTAGAGAGAAAAATTAAACAACAGTTACCTGATGTGGGTTGGTGTTTTATAGAACCGGATGCTGAAGACTAAATTGAGGTGTAGTTATAAAATTCATTAATTAGCTCTCATAAATTTAATAATGAGAACAGGTTCAAGCTTTTAAGTTTCTAAACTCTAGAAGCTAAAATTTTAACACCGTTTAGCAGAAAGGCCGATACGCATGCATGAATTGCTCTTAAGAGCTGTCTATATAAGTAGATAAAATATAGGTAGACAATAATCACAAGCAATGCTTGCATCATTATAAGGAGCGTAAGATGAAGCACCTTAGTTTAATTGTTCTTTACTATTTACTTGCCTCGGCAGGTAATGCCGCAGACCTCACTTGTTATTGGCCTAGTAATCAAATTCTAAATTCAATTGTTCCTATCGAAAGCGGTGAGAACAGTCATGCCAGTGGTGTAGTGGTTTCGAGTAACCTGGTAATTACTGCAGCGCATGTTTTAGAAGATTATTACAATACCGCTGTAGAAATTAATGATGCTATGCATTTGGCGTCCGTGTTGTTGGTAGATAAAGAAGCCGATATCGCTTTATTATCTGTCTGGACTGAAAATCTTTATCCAATTCCTTTAAGTAAGTACGATTTGTATGAAAGTCAAGAAGTGTGGGCGGCTGGGTATCCGCGTGCACAGAGTCTGCATACGAGTACAGGTAACTTTGTTTCCATGAAGGCTGAAGCGATTCATACCAGCGCAGGGATAGACTCGGGTGAATCTGGCGGTGGCTTACTTAGTTGTGAGCAAGGCCAATTTGTCTTGGCAGGAATGTTGCGCGGCTATGGTGCGTATCGTACCGATCAGGGTTTAGTAAGGTTGGAAGATTATTCCATCTCTGTAGCGGCTAGTGATATTAAATTCACCTTAGATCTAAGTAAACTAAGTCTTAACGAAAACTAAAAATTCTCTATAGTTTCAACAATTATAAAACGCTAAACTGTTGGCTTTATTGCCAGCAAGTTAGCGATGCCATATTCTTATTACAGAAGACTTCCCGCCAAAGATAAAAAAATCTATCGCGCCAGTGATAAAATATCTAACGTATACCTTAAAGATTCAGGTGAGTTATTGACCTTTGTGCGCGATGTACAAACAGCACTTAAATCAAAAGAAAAAATCAAGGTTTTGCATGCAAGCCAAGCACTTGTGAATCAACTCACACACCAACTAGTTATTCCACCTATTAAGGTTAAGGTGCTGACTAGTCGACCGCATAATAATTATGGCGAGTTACACGGCTTGTATGAGCCTGTATCACAAAAAGTAAAAGTGGCGGAAATATCAGTATGGATGCTTACTGCAAAACGCAAACAGGTTGTTGCATTTAAAACCTATATGCGTACTTTATTTCATGAAGTCTGCCATCATTTGGATTACGAGTTATATAAATTAGAAGACTCGTATCACACTGAAGGTTTTTTTAAACGTGAGTCTAGTTTGTATAAACAACTTGTTTTAGAGCAATTGGTGTAGGTGCGATGTGCGGGATTCAAAAGTGCCGGGGGGTGGTATCGCAAAATCTCGTTGTTTAATGTTTAGATTCAAGATTGCTAAAGGTCTGGATGTCGGGAACGACCGTGAGGATAAGAGTCGCATTGTAGATGATACGGACAGATTTACATGTCAGAAATATTAATAAAATGGGCTTTAGTTGAGGATTTCCTCGCCATAGCTGAACTCGATAGGATTTCTTGGTTAGATAACCGAAGTTCGGAGTTTATTCCGGATGGTGAACACGTGTGGAGGCATTGGGTAGAGCATGCCTATGTTTGTGTGGCAAGACAGGATCAAAAAATAGTAGGTGTTGCGCTTTCCTTTCCGTCCACGGTGCCTAATATTCACTTTGTGCATAAAATATTTATTACTGCGGGATGTCGAGGATATGGGGCCGGTAAAAAAATTAATGAAAAAAATGTGCGGCAAATATGATAAAAATGAAATTACAGCACATTTAACGACGGATACTAATAATAAGGCCATGCAGCATTTGGCTGAGGTAGTAGGGTTTTCTGAGCGAGAATTAATTAAAGGTTACTATCGAGAGAATGAAGATAGGTGGCTTTATAAAAGAGCACCTATCTAATGCTCGAAAATACCTGAAGTGCTAGCTTAGGCTTTACTTATATGTGTGGCGATACATCGTTCAACCTTTCTCCACATAACTCGTTCGTCACGCGTCAATCGGTTTTCTAAGTTATTGAGTAATTTCGCATAGGGTGCAAATAACTTTTCAGCGACCTGCAAACCTTTATTGGTTATTACTAAAAGAATAATCCTACGGTCATCTATTTGACGGTCGCGCTCAATAAGTCCGCGGTATTCAAGTTCATCTAGATTGCGAGTGATGGATGCGCCATCAGTATTCATGATGTCGGCGATTCTTGATGCGGTATTGGCTCGTTTTAAAAAAAGAATTTTCAGAACCACCCATTGATTCATCGTTATTTTTTCTTTCTTCAAAGGGTTTTTGAGATGATTCTTGGTTTCATTAAAAATATTCATCCCTAATAACGCTGCTGTCATATAGACATCTGATTTAGAAGATGTGTTTTTATGCTGACCGCTTTGGTTTGGTAGGTTTTCGTTTATATTCATATTCTTGCTCAATTTGTTATTGACGCACTTGTAATAAATAGGGTCGTATCTAGTTACTTCGACAGCGTCTGATTAATCTAATACGCAACATTTTTATCAAGGTGTCCGAGAGCTTTTTCGTTATCAATAATGGAAAACACTACTTTCCCGCTTGATGTATAGCCAAAAAAGAATGTCTCTGGATGGTCGTTACTTTTCATCATTTCTTCAGCATGTCTAATTTCCATATCTGAAATTATGGTGCTCAACTTATGGTCAGAAATGTAATCTGTAGATACAAAAACAGATTGCATATGGTGGCGTGTGGTAAGCGAAAATTTATGTAAAGCTTTGTTGGTCAATAATTCGTATTGCACAGTATCGGATGACCGAATTAATTTCAGATGACTTGCGATTCGAATGGCTTTATTGATGTCGTCCACGTGTTTCTAATTGTTGCTTAAAACAACTAATCTAGAATGTTGAGCATGCTTTTGTCGGTACGTTAGCGCACAAAACTGTGTGCCCGTAAGGGCTGCAGGCCTTGCTATTACATGCAGGGACTTGTTTTTAAAAGAAAATGTACTTATGTGGGCATAGAAATAATTCTGGGAAAAGGTAAGCTTAAGGACGTGTTAGTGCCATATAACACATAGTTTATACATTGGGGATTTATATGAGTACGCGGTCATATTCGCTTTTCACTACGCTATAACATTCGCAGACATTTTTTTCCAAAGATAATCTATCTTTAACGTCGATAAGCCCGCGATGATAAGAAATTATTCCTTGGTCTTGTAACTTTCCTGCTGCTTTCGTAACTCCTTCTCTACGGACACCTAACATATTAGCTATTAGATCTTGTGTCATCTTCAACTGATTTGTAGAAACGCGATCGAGGCTCAATAGCAGCCAGCGACACAGTTGTTGGTCAATAGAGTGGTGCCGATTGCATACTGCAGTCTGCGCCATTTGTGTGATTAAAACATGTGTGAACATAAGTAACCGGCGTTGCAGTGAACCGCCAACATTGAAAGCATTTTGTAATAATGCTCCGTTGTAGCGATATGCGCAGCCTTCGTTTTGTACTACTGCGCGACTCGGTGTGGTATTACCACCCATAAAAAGTGCTACACCGACTATGCCTTCTCGGCCTGTCACTGCGATTTCAGCGGAGTGACCATCCTCAGTTAGATAGATTAACGATACGATACAAGATGTCGGAAAATAGACATATTCCATTTCTGCCCCAGATTCATAAAGAACTTTGCCGAGAGGCATCTTTATAAGTTCTAAATCGGGAGACAGTTTATTAAAAACATCATCCGGTAAGGCTGAAAGGAGAAAGTTTTGCTTGGGATGGTTTGGGCTCATGCTATAGAAGTGTTTCTTGCGTGAACAAGAGGAATTGTTTGAATTCATTTATGTGCGAACCAGATTGAGTAATTATTTATAATAATAATTGCAGAGTGTGAATCATCGTTCTTCAGCAAAAGTTGAAATTTAATAATTAGCATTGCGTTGCTTAAAACTTCTTGCTAATAATTCCCCTTTGTAGAGAAGCTCATTGTAGTTAAGGTGTGAATCTTCGATTTCAACTCTGCGCATGTATTCTGTAAAACGTAGTAAGCCATCCGCACCGTATTTATCCTTAATAAAAGATTTAGAAAACTCGAAAGACATGAACTGATCTTGTGATAAAGATCTCTTAATGGTGCGATACGCAGCATTTTTCAGCATTGTTCTCAAGTCTCCTGGCTTTAAGTAGCGATTCCCAAAAAACTTATCTGAAGATATAAAATACAGCTACTAAGATTAGAAATAAGATAATAGAAATCACTGCATAAATTGTATCTTGACGCCTATGCGACAAACTTTGGCCCGTTACTACTTCATCTTTTAATTTATCCATGAAACGTAGTCTATGCGCCTCACTAATTATATGTCTGAAGTTTTGTGTCAGTAAATTCATTTAATATGATGGCCCATATAGTCTTAGTGAATGTGTTTCATTTTTTGGATGTTTCCGTAATAAAAATTCTAATTTTAGCCAAATCGAAACAGATTTATCGATACTTGATGATTTTGATGGAGATTAAATAAAACGAAACACTATGTGCTAACAAGCGAGTAACTATTATTAGTTCGTATTTAGATATGCTTACGATTGTTTGCAGTTACTCTAGGTAGTAAAAAATCAGGTAAATAGTCTGGTAATTAATAATTATTCACCTTCAGCTGTTTGAGAATAGTTGCTTACGGCCAAAATCAGATATTCAGAAAGAAAGAATTTATTCTTAATATGTCATTCGTTATGTTTCTTTTGCTCGTATGTCGTGCTCGACAACCATATCCTCGCTTCTTGCCTGTATTTGACGTATGGTCAAATTTGATTAGAGCTCTATTCGATATTCACAATTATTTTAGAGCTGCATTTGTTTCCGTTTTCCGCAATCATTTTTAATCTTCGATTGCCATCGAATTAACCTTAGGAGATTAGATTGAGCAACATTGAAAACATCAAAATTAAAGGTTTGGATGCAAACCGTAGGCCAAGTTTAAAAAACAAAAAATATATTGATGTTTATTACGAGCTTTCGGAAAAAGCTCCACGTGATTGGTGTGCAGATTTCAATTTATTATTTTCAAAAAGTGCACTTAGCGCAAAAATTAATCCAGATAACTGTTTGTATGTGGAAACATGGGTAAGAGATGTCACGCATATCCAAACCGAGCTTGATCAAATTAAAGAAATTATCAAGACGTGTAATAAAAGTTATATTGCGCAGAAGCTAAAAGAAGCAGCTGCTTGGCAACAGGCAGCGGATAGTAAAGGCGATAGTAGCAGTGAAGCTTTGGATAAGGTGCTTGATCTTTTGAATTTTGATTAAGTAACAAGGCGACTTGCGCCGCCTTATTTTATTTTGAATTAGAGCGCGCCTTCCTTGGTGCGACTCTTATTCGTGCATCCATGCTTTCACTAGTGATGTTCATCATGATGCTTCTTATGATGTTTTGCGTGTTTGTATTCTTTTTTGCTTACTTTGCCATCATCGTTAACATCAATTCGATCATGTTTTTTCTTTGCGTGTTTATATTCTCTTGGTCCAATTTTGCCGTCGTCGTTTTTGTCGGCAGCGTTATGAACCTTTCCAGCCCGTTTATATTTTTTGCGTGAAACTTTTCCGTCATCATTGTAATCCGCTGCTTCGTGAAAGCGTTTTGCACGATTCGCTTCACGCGGTCCAATTTCACCATCGTTATTATAATCAGCGGCATTATGCACACGTCTTGCACGATGGAATTCAGCACGGTTAATGATGCCGTCATCGTTATAATCGATAACGTAATGGGCACGGCGTGCTAAGGCTTTTTCACTCTCGTTGAGTATGCCGTCATCATCTTTGTCAAAATATTCAAATGCCTTTTCTGCACGTGTATCAGCAACTTCGGTGTCATCAGCGTTAGAGCTAAAAGGTAATGTCATTAAAGTTGCGAGTAGTGCAGTACATAATTTATTGTTGGCCCTAAAAGTCAGCATGCTTTTTTTGTTTAAATGAAACATAATAATTCTCCCTTTATAACTCAATTTAAAAATGCTTTATGTAGGTTCAATAACGCGTAACTTGTGAATTGGTTGACATATCGCGTTACACTAGATTTAGTGATAAGGAAAAGTTTAATTAACTCATTGAATTGAATATGTTGTTTGCAAATAAAAAAAGCCTAATGCCTTCACCGCAAGATGCGCTGCCTGGCCGAACCGAAGCCATGCAGGTAAGCAAGTTGCATTACGTAAATGGAAATACAATCGTGCCACCATTTCCGGATGAATTGGATATGGCGATGTTTGGATTGGGCTGTTTTTGGGGAGCCGAGCGTAAGTTCTGGCA
>CAYXVH010000064.1:0-29548 GCA_964468615.1 uncultured Thiotrichales bacterium
TTTCAATCAAAAATGACGCCAGACTTAGTTAAAGAATTTACTCCGATTGTAAATGATAGTTTGGCAGAAGCTGGAGCGATTAAAAGTTACGACAACGCAATAGGTCAATACAAAAAGCTCCCTTTAGTACCTGACGCTAAAGCTGATTTGAGCAGTTATGTGGTTGAAAAAGGCATGGATGGAATTTTTCATTACTTAGCAGTTGAAGAAGCCAAAATTAGAACCAATCCTATTGCGCGCACAACAGACTTGCTGAAGAAAGTTTTCGCTAAATAGTGAGTACATGGATGTGCGAATATGATGTCCTTCAGGGAAGAAGCAACCGATCATAATCCTTCTTTCTAGAATGTTCGCTTACGGCCCAAAGCAGACATTTGCATGTATTTAAGGAATAATTTCAATGGGTGTACCGTCTTCAACGGCTTCCCAAATTTCGTCCATCTCGAAATCTTGAACTGCAATACAGCCTTCAGTCCAATCATCTTGATTAAATAAGAGTTTAGTTTTCTCCACCCAATTACTAGGTTGGCCGTGAATCATGATCGCACCACCGGGAGCATCGCCGCGTTCGCGTGCATCACGATGATCTGTCTTACTGGGGTAAGAAACATGAATAGAGCGGTAAAACTTGCTGTTGGGATTGCGCCAATCTAATGTGTAAATACCTTCTGGTGTACGGGAATCCCCTTCACGGCTTTTATGCCCATCCGGTTGTTTACCAAGCGCAATTCGATAGGTTTTCAGGATTTCGATGCCGCGATATAGGTATAGCTTACGTTCAGATTTTTTAACCACCACATAATCTGCTTTATCTATAGTGGTCGCATCTGTAGAAGCATGAACCATACTAATTAAAAAAATAGTCATGCAATACGCAATGCTAAAGCTAATTTGGATTATATTTCGTGATCTAAAAAATCTTTTCAAGGTAGCACTCTCGTTATTAATGCCAAAACAGAAAGTGTGGCAATTCAATTTGCCAACCTAGTTAATTTTACGGCTGACTGCGCTTGCTTTTAACCCATTTCAGGATAGGCTCCCACATTTCACGGTCGAGCTCGGTTGCAGCGGGTGCCATCTCAAATATACCCAATCCTCGCTCAGCCGCTTTAATGTAATTTTGACTATCTCGAAGCATTGTTAAAAACGGTATACGTTGCTTACTAAGGAAGTCATCCAGTTCCCAGTAGATGTTTGTATAGTCACGAGAGCGATTTGCAACAAGTGCGAGTTTTGCTCTTTTGCGTTGAACAGGAGCTGATTTTTTTAGTTCCGCGATGAATCCACTCACCGCGCGCATATCAATAGGCGAAGGAAGAACCGGGATAAGGATAGTTTGGGCTTTATTCAACATTTTGCTTAGATCGCCACCGTGCATTCTGGCAGGGGCATCATGAATTACAAAATCAGTATTTCGACCAGGGCGTTTTGCGCTTTTTTTATAGGCTGCAATGCCTTCAATTGGCGGGCGGGCGGAGGAACGTGATGCTAGCCAATCCATGCTACTACTTTGTTGATCATAATCCATTAACACCACTTTCTTTTTCTGCGTGGCAAAGTAAGAAGCTAAATTCGTCGCGATGGTGGATTTTCCTGAACCACCCTTAGAATTAATCACCATAATGTTGCGCATTTTATTAACACCTCACGTATGTAGATTGGTAGACGAAGTTTGTCTTAACTATCGCTATATTCCAAGTGTAATTAATTTACTTTTTTTCTAGACAACTATTAAATTAGATTTGTTTAAAATATTTTATATGGTCGGGTGAATCAATTTGTACTGTTCTTATGTGAATAACATTCAGGCCTGCATTTGAAGTAAAACAAATGGGAAAATAGCTTTAATTCAGGAGAACCCTGTAGAGCCAACAAGCCTGCTTTACACGTTTCAAGGAGATGTCTACAAATACCGATAATATTGGGCTTATATGTTACATGAACTCGGCAATTACCGGTGCATGATCTGACGGGCGTTCGTTACTTCTAGGCGCTTTATCCACCACACTGAAGCTACATGCCCCTTCTAATGAGCTGCTCGCGAGTATCAAATCTATCCTCAAACCGAGATTACGCCGAAATCCAGCAGCACGATAATCCCACCAACTGAAGGTATTTTCCTCTTGATCAAATAATCTAAAGGTATCCACAAATCCTAAATCGGTAATTGCGTTCAGTGCTTCACGCTCTTTATCACTGCATAAGATCTTATTTCTCCATGCTTCAGGGTCATGTACATCAGCATCTTCTGGGGCAATATTAAAATCGCCCAACACCACATAGTTTGGATATGTTTTTAGATCTTTCTTAATAAACGCGGTAACTTTTTTCAACCAATCCAGCTTATACTCATATTTATCAGAACCCACTTCTTTACCATTTACCACATAGAGATTTAATACCCGAACCTCGTCTACGGTTACGGCGAGTATCCTGCGCTGTGGATCATCTAATCCCTTAATATCTTTTACTACATCACTACCCTTTTGTTTAGTAAGTACAGCAACCCCGTTATAGGTCTTTTGCCCTGAATACTGTACTTGATAGCCCGCCTGTTGAATCTCCTCAAACGGAAAATTTTCGTCTACCATTTTAGTTTCTTGTAAAGCGAGTACTTCCACTGGATTATCTTCCAGCCACTCTAATACTTGCGGCAAACGCACTCTTAATGAATTCACATTCCAGGAAGCAATTTTCATAATGCTAGATTATTAAATATGCCTACTTATATGCATTGATTTTTCATTTAAGACGAAATCCGTGTAATCGTTTTTTCATACGCCAAGAAGAAATTTTCACGCCTAGCAAAAGACCAGCTATTATTAGTGCTAGAGGTAAGCCAATTAATACCCATTTTTTGTTTTCATAATTGAGTGCTAACTCAGACTCTCCGCTTTGCGCGGGAGATGAGGCGGTTGTGACTTTAATCGTTTGGGTGTTCCCAATGTCAGCGATTTGTTCTTGCAGCTTCTGATTTATTTCTTGTTCTTTTGCTAGAGCAATTTGCAACTCAGAAATTTTATTGGTTTCAGCTTCGTTATCTATATCTATAATCGTAGCATTGTCTTGCACACTATTTTTAAGCGCCTCTATTTCTGCTTCCAACTCTTTATTCTTTTCACTGACAGAAAAATAAAGCAGTTTATCAGGTGGCTCATCTACTAAAAAAGCTGATTTCACCCAGCCCTCAGTACCGTCATACGTACTTACTCGACTGAAACCATCTTGAATCGCAAACACTTCAACGGAATCTCCACTATCAATTGTTTGTAGCACTTCACTCTCAGCGCTTGGTTTTGAATAAACTCGCAATTGTAGCGAATCGGTTACGTAAGCAAATTCCTGCGCCCATAATAACTGTGTGCAGAAAGTAAGTAATACCGATATATAAAAATATTTTTTCATTGCCGAGCATTATGCCTCAACTACCTTACGTTTGGTTAAACGAAAAAATTATAGAATGCGGCTAGTATTAAAAAGTACCTATAATCTTCAGGAAGATATTAACGACAAATACCACAAATAAAAACGCTAGTCCTGCTGAGAAAAAGCGAC
The DNA here is from genome assembly GCA_964468615.1 of uncultured Thiotrichales bacterium. Lineage (GTDB taxonomy): Bacteria > Pseudomonadota > Gammaproteobacteria > UBA4575 > UBA4575 > JABDMD01. The sequence continues at coordinate 3,556 of CAYXVH010000064.1, forward strand.
TATTCCGTGACATATGTGTTTCTGATTTTGAGGAAAGTAAAAAAGGCTGATACTTTTTTGTTTGTGGCTTTTTAAGCACATGCATGCGTTTAGGCAATGGTCTTGATAATTGCTGTTCTAACACAATTCTTTTTGCATCGGTTCGTGCATCTTCCCACTCATCTTGGTTGATTTGACCATCGTTATTTTTATCGTAACTAACGAGCTTTTCTTTATTACGTTTCAATTCGCTTAAATACGCACTTGCTGCATCTTTAAGATTTTCTTCATCGCCTGTTCCCAGCGAGCTGTATTCACCAATTGCATAAAGATATTCATATTGATCTAAACGTCGCTCGGTATAACGATATCTTTGACCTGACTGAAAAATAGCGCCGCCTAACACGTCTAGTGGAGACATGTGCGCCTCAGGACTAATGCGTTTAGACCCATACCATGTGTTTGAAGAACTAGGGGTTACTTCTGCATCTTCAGGATCAATTACACACGTGCCAGTATCATCTTCTAGTACAAACAAGTGATCACTCACACCACCATCAATATGGCGCCACTTTTGTTTAGAATGTGCAACATACTCGTCAACTGAGAAGGAATACCAAACACAAGGTTGTCCGCTTAATGGAGCATGAATTTCCTGTTCTTCCATCCATTTAGCGGTGCCATGAAGCTCAACATATCCTTGAGTACAAGATCGAATTTTCGAAGTGGGCATGTCTTCGATTAAACGAGCCCGATGAAACATTCGCAGTGCAGCAAACAAACATATGCATGCACCAACTAATAATGCGATTAATAAAAACCAATCGCCATTACTAAAGCGAGCCAGTTCTTGCACGAATGAAATTTTAGCTAAGCTTTATAGAAAAATGTTAGCGTATTACGCAAACAATGCTTTTACATCAACGTCTTGAGTGTCTGACTCAGCAAACACAAGCAACTCGAATGGTTTGAAAGCCAGCGCTCTCGCAACGATTAAATCAGGAAATTGTTCAATGCGAACATTATTACGATTGACGCTTTCATTATAAAACTCACGGCGATCTGCAATCGAATTTTCTAAGCCCGAAATTCTTTCTTGCAGATGTCGGAAAGTTTCGTTTGCTTTTAACTCTGGATAATCTTCTGCTACTGCAAATAAGTTGCCCAAACCCATGCGCAACATCCCTTCCGCTGAACCCAGTGCATTCATGTCGCCAGACTGTTGTGCATTAGAAACTCTTGAGCGTGCTTCCATTACTTTGGTCAACGTCTCTTGTTCATAACCCATGTATTGCTTACACACTTCTATGAGTTTTGGAATTTCGTCGTGACGCTGTTTCAGTAACACATCAATATTGGACCATGCCTTACTTACCGCATGTTTCAAGTTAACCAAGCTGTTATAAATGACGATGAAGTAGCCAGCCAGAACAACAATTATGGCTAGAAAAATGATGCTACCGATTCCCATGTGTGGCTCCCTAGTTGTTTAGATTGAAAATATCAACTACATAACAATTAATATGGGGGGTATTTTCTTTAAAATCAACAATCTACGCTAGTAAAACGATGACTAGCGTGGATTTAATTCTGACTAACTAATAAATATCAGCTGTTTATGGGCTAACTACTAAACATCAATGTTTGTCGCTGACAATGCGTTTTGTTCTATAAATTCTCGGCGCGGCTCGACTTGGTCCCCCATCAATGTGGTAAATACTTCATCTGCTGCAATCGCATCTTCAATTTTTACTTGCATCATGCGTCGAACTTCTGGGTCCATGGTAGTTTCCCAAAGCTGATCGGGGTTCATTTCTCCCAAGCCTTTGTAGCGCTGAATTGTTTGTCCACGTTTTGCCTCGTCCATCAACCAAGCCATCAGTACAACAAAATCTTGGCTCTCATGTTTGCGTTCGCCACGTTGAAAAAACGCGCCTTCTTGCAACAAACCATCAAGTTGGTTGGCATAATTTCGCAATAATTTAAAGTCTGCAGAAGTGAAGAAGTCTTCGTTATAAACATCATCTTTAGCCTGGCCGTGTACCCACTTCACTAGAGTGAGTTGCCCCGGCGAATTTTCCCAATCTTCCGCTACCGTATATTTTGTACCCGAAGTTTGTTGTTGATTAAGTTGCTCGGCCAGTGTGTTAAACCATGCGCCCAGTGCAGCACGTGAGCTTTTATCTTCTGTAGATTCAATTTCTGGCGCGGGGGTACGTAACATGGCATGCAACACTTCATTTTCATGCACACGATTGAGTCTTTGAATAGTAGACATTGCAACCATATGGCTTTTACTCAGTTCTTCTAGCGCGCTACCTGAAATTGCAGGCGCCGTGGCATTCACATATAGCCCTGCTCCATCTAATGCTTGCTGTAGTAAATTCGCGTTTAGCTCTACGTCATCTTTAATATACGTTTCTTGTTTACCTTTTTTAACTTTGTACAGCGGTGGCTGACCAATATAAATATAGCCGCGCTCAATTAATTCAGGCATTTGTCGGTAAAAGAACGTCAATAATAATGTGCGAATATGCGAACCATCGACATCAGCATCCGTCATGATAATAATGTGGTGATAACGAAGTTTGTCAGGATCAAATTCTTCTTTGCCTATTCCGCAACCTAGAGCAGTAATCAGAGTGCCTACTTCAACCGAAGCCAACATTTTATCAAACCGAGCCTTTTCGACGTTTAAGATTTTTCCTTTTAACGGCAATATTGCTTGTGTATGCCGATCACGCGCTTGTTTAGCTGAGCCTCCGGCTGAATCACCCTCCACTAAGAACAGTTCACTTAAGGCGGGGTCTTTCTCTTGGCAATCCGCTAACTTGCCAGGCAGTCCTGCTACATCTAAGGCGCCTTTGCGGCGTGTCATTTCACGTGCTTTACGTGCAGCTTCGCGCGCGCGCGAAGCTTCAACAATCTTATTTACGATGGCTTTCGCTTCTGCTGGACTTTCCATTAAAAAATCTTGCAGCGCTTCGGATACTGCCGAGTCAACAACACCCTTCACTTCTGAAGAAACTAGCTTGTCTTTAGTTTGTGAAGAAAATTTTGGATCCGGCACCTTAACGGACAGTACAGCCGTAAGTCCTTCACGCGCATCGTCACCGGTCATGGTAATTTTGTATTTCTTGGCAATGCCCTGCTTTTCAATATATTGATTTAACGAACGGGTAAGTGCGCCACGCAAGCCCGCCAGATGAGTGCCGCCATCACGTTGAGGAATGTTATTGGTAAAGCAAAAAATATTTTCTTGATAAGAGTCGTTCCATTGTAGTGCCACTTCGATACCCATATCTTGGCGCTGTGTATCAATATAAATCACCGTGTCATGCAGTGGTGTTTTCTTTGTATTGAGGTGCCCCACAAACGCTTGAATACCGCCATCATATTGAAATATATCATTTTTTTCTGAACGCTCATCTTTTAGCTTGATACAGACACCGGAATTTAAGAATGACAATTCACGTAAGCGTTTTGCCAAAATATCATAATGATATTCGGTATCACCAAAAACATCTGGGCTGGGTGTAAAGTGTATGATGGTTCCCGTTTTTTCGGTTTTATCGCCCTGTTGCAGCGGCTGTTGTGGCACGCCCATTTGATATTCTTGCTTGTGGCAGTAACCATTACGATTGATGGTCAATAATAGTTTTGAAGAGAGCGCATTTACTACCGAAACACCGACACCATGAAGACCACCTGATACTTTGTAGGAGTTATCATCAAATTTTCCGCCGGCGTGCAATACAGTCATAATGACTTCTGCTGCCGAGAGATTTTCTTCCTCGTGCATGTCCACGGGAATGCCTCGACCATCATCTGATACAGATACCGAGCCATCTGTATGGATGATTACCTGTACGTCGCTACAGTGACCCGCTAAGGCCTCGTCGATAGAATTATCTACAACCTCAAAAACCATATGGTGAAGGCCGGTACCATCATCCGTATCACCGATATACATACCCGGACGCTTGCGTACCGCCTCGAGCCCTTTTAGGACCTTAATATTCGTGGAATCGTATGTGGTTTGCTTTGGTTTTTCAGGCTTATTCTGATCGTCTGACATAGTTTATTTATACGTTTAATGTAATGCTGGATTATACCAAGCCTTTTGCACAAGAGCTTGTACATCCGCTTCTAATTGAAGATAAATATTTGTTACTTCATAGGCTTACAAACACCTTGTTTCACGTGAAACACTTTAGTGTCTTTCCAACCTTGTAACTCAATCTGACCCTCTTCTATTGCCGTAATAAACACTTGGCAACCCAACATCTGTAATGCCGTTATCAGGGAATGTGCGTGCTGTTGATCTAATTCGGCACGTATATCATCCAATAACACCACACACTTCTGTTGATTAAACTGCTGTATATGATCAATTTGAGCAAGCAACAAACAAGCCGCTATAAGCTTTTGTTGCCCTCGTGAGGCCGCCGCGGTGGCATCCTGCTGATTTAAGAATAATTTAATATTTGCACGATGCGGCCCACAGCGAGTTGTTTTACTTAATAGCTCTTGTTCTCTGAGGCTATGCAAAGCTGTCTCAAGATCCGCCCCTTCTGGCCAACCACGCTGATAATCCATGCTGATTTCGCATTCTGGCAACAACTTGTCGTTATATTTATCAAAATATGGTCTAATTTCTTTAAATATCGCCGATCTTGTAATATTAATCTCTTCGCCTAATACACTTAGCTGTTTTGTCCATACTGAGAGTTCTTCCTTACCACAACGATTACGTAGTGCAGAATTACGCTGGCGTAAGCATTTATTATAATCACGCCAATTTTGTAGAAAGTTATGTTTCACGTGAAACGCAGACCAATCAATATAGTTGCGTCGATATTTTCCACTGCCTTGAATAAGTTGGTGTGAGTCAGGATGCATACTTAGCACAGGCAGATAGCTAGCATGGTTGGAAATTGAGGCTGCTTTTTCTTGATTACAATGCAATATGGTCTGCTTTGCAGATTTTTGGATCCCTAGGTATACGAATCCATCTACTGCGCTTACTTTGCCACTAACAATAAGATCGGTAGCTTGTTTACGAATCAAAGGGGAAGTACGCCGTTCTCGAAAAGACCGGCCGCGACTGAGTACATCAATCGCCTCTAATATACTGGTTTTTCCTGCACCATTTTCGCCAATAAATAAATTGGCATCGGCAGCCAGAGAAAGATCTAGTTGTTCAATTATTCTTAGGTTTTGAACGAGGAGGGTTTGCAGCGCCAAGGGTAGGTAGGTATTTGCGTGCCAGAGACTTTAACTAAAGACGCATTGGCATTACCACGTAACGACTCGCTTGACTGTCCGGTGAAACAATTAAGGCGCTGCTGTTAGCATCTTGAATGATAACTTCAACTTTCTCTGACTCCAGCGCATTCAACACATCAAGTAGATATACAACATTAAACCCAACTTCTAAACGGTCTCCAGTGTATTCAATCTCAATTTCATCTTCGGCTTCTTCATGCTCTGGGTTATGCGCCTGAATGACCATGATATTGTTATCAAGAATCAGTCGTATACCTTTATACTTTTCGTTTGATAAAATAGAAGCTCTTGTAAGTGCTTGTTTAAAAAGTATTTTATCAATGGTTGCGCGGTTATCACACTCTTCGGGCAACACGCGTTGATACTCCGGAAAACGCCCATCAATTAGCTTTGAGGTAAATTGTAAATTAGCTAAATTAACACGCAGGTGGTTCTTTCCAATAGCGACCGTGATTTCATTATCTTCTTGGCTTAGTAAGCGCAACAATTCTTGTACGCCTTTACGCGGCAAAATAATCTGTCGTGAACCCTCAATATCTGACTTGTGATCTAGCTGAGAAAGGGCGAGTCGATGCCCATCTGTTGCCACTGCTCGAATTTGTCCAGCATCCACTTCTAGTAACAGTCCATTTAAGTAATAACGAACATCTTGCTGAGCCATTGCAAAAGCAGATTTTTCAATTAAGGCTTTAAAATTTCCTTCCTTAATCACTACATTTTGATCCAATTCAAGATCATCAATGGTTGGGAAATCTTCAGCAGGTAGAGTAGCTAAAGAAAAGCGACTACGACCAGAACTTACCTTAATTTTTTCATTCGAAGAATTAATTGCAATCTTTGACTGATCAGGTAAAGAACGACAAATATCGAGTAACTTTCTTGCCGGTATCGTAGTAGCGCCTTTATCTTCAATTTCCATATCGAGTGTGGCTACCAGCTCTACTTCAAGATCTGTCGCTGTAATGGAAAGTTTTTGTTCGCCGCCTCTAATCAAAAGATTGCTTAGCGCAGGCATAGTTTGTCTGCGTTCTACTGCTCCAATAATTTGTTGGAGTGGTTTTAGAAGGTCTTCACGTATTATAGATAACTGCATATTATATATATTTAGTTATAGTTATAGAGCAGCTAGTTTGCTGTGGATATTATTAATTTATCTTTATTATTCAATACCTTAATTAGATATTGATTGGGTAAAAACGGTTCAGTAAAGGCTCTTTAACACTGAGTGCTACAGGCATAAGTCTTAGATAAGAATTCTGTGCAAACTATATCACCTTTTATACACAGCTAATCAACAAATCTAGCTTCACATCATTGTTCTAATAAGACTTTTTAACTACTTAGACTTCTAAGTAAATTAATATAGTCATCGTTAATACGCGTATCACCCTCGCGCAAGCTAGCAACTTTTCTGCATGCGTGTAATACAGTGGTGTGGTCTCTGCCACCAAACGCATCACCAATTTCGGGCAAGCTGTGATTGGTTAATTCTTTAGCTAGTGACATGGCAATTTGTCTTGGTCTAGTTATTGAGCGACTGCGGCGAGCAGAGAGCAGGTCAGATACACGAATTTTAAAATACTCGGCAACAGTTTTTTGAATATTATCGATGGTGACTAGTTTATCTTGCAAAGCTAATAAATCGTGTAAAGCTTCCTTTGCAAAATCTAGCGTGATCGCGGAACCTGTAAATTGTGCGTTAGCGATAACTCTTCGTAGAGCACCTTCAAGTTCACGAATATTAGAACGAATACGCTTACCAATAAAAAATGCGACTTCGCTTGGTAATTCGACATTTAGTAACTCCGCTTTACGTTGCATAATTGCTACACGGGTCTCCAGTTCAGGCGGTTCGATGGCTTGAGTTAAGCCCCAGCCAAAACGAGATTTGAGTCTTTCATCTAAGCCATCAACCTCTTTAGGATAGCGGTCACAGGTTAAAATCACCTGACTCTGGATTTCTAACAGGGTATTAAAAGTATGAAAAAATTCTTCTTGAGACCGTTCTTTACCAGAGAAAAATTGTATATCGTCGATGAGCAAAGCATCTACAGTGCGATAAAAACGCTTGAATTCACTAATTGCATTATGTTGCAAAGCTTTAACCATGTCGGATACAAAACGCTCGGAGTGTAAATATAAAATCTTTGCGCTAGGGTTTTGTACTAGCATTTGATTGCCAATAGCATGTAAAAGGTGGGTTTTACCAAGACCTACTCCACCATAAATGAGCAAAGGGTTGTAAGCTGTGCCGGGATGTCCTGCTACTTGTAACGCGGCGGCCTTGGGAAGCTGGTTAGATTTACCTTCTACAAAAGTGTCAAAAGTGAAGTTTGGATTTAGGTTGTGGTTGAAGTTTTGCAATTTGGCAGAGGTTGAGCTCACTGCTTGAATCTTTTCGGCATTTTCTACTTTTGGTGAGCTGGATTGCTTGCTGCGCTCGCTACTACCAATTTCTAACGTTACTGGACGAGTAGTTGCGTTATTGCTAGAGCCTACCAATTCATCGATGCGTAGTAGAAAATTATCTTGAACCCAGTCCAATACAAAACGATTTGGTGCTAATAAAGTGAGCCCGCCATTTTCTTCTATGGCGTGCAAGGGCCGGATCCAGGTATTGAGCTGTTGTTCAGATAATTCGGATTCAAGCTTATGAATGCACGATTTCCAGAGAATACTAGTCACGCATCTAACTCCAGTATGCTTATAATGGTTATGTTTTTGTTATGGGGGTAGATTAGTCTATCCAGTAATAGGATTGTTATCCACTGTTTAATGTCAGACAATAATCGTTGACAAATGTAAGTAGCGCGACTATTTTTGCGCACCTTATTAGGTAATTATCCTAAGCCCCTAAAAGATAGAATAATTAAAACTATTATAAAGATTAAGTTAAGAAAATTTAAAGTTGAAATAATATGAAACGCACATATCAACCTAGCAATTTAAAACGCGCACGTACACACGGCTTTAGAGCTAGAATGAAAACAGCAGGTGGTCGCGCAGTAATTAATGCTCGCCGTGCACGAGGCCGTGCAAAACTCTGCCCATAATTTTTTGCCCGTAGAAGATTTTTCGTATACACATCGAGACCGACTGCAGAACGCACGTCAATTCACTCGAGTCTTTGATCAGGCAACAAAATCGAGCAGCGAATTTTTTACCATACTGTCTAGAGAAAACACCGAAGGTCGACCGCGTTTAGGCATTGTAGTTGCTAAGCGTAGAGCTAAACGCTCAGTAGATAGAAATATTATAAAAAGAATTATTCGCGAGAGCTTTCGTTTGAATAAAGCAACACTGCCAGCAAATGATTTCATTGTGATTTTAAAACGCCCTATAAAAGCCATTAAGCGTTCTAACCTAAGACTACAAATGGAAACGCTCTGGAAGCAATACTAATTAAACATGCGCGCAGTAATCAGTAAATTACTAATCACATTGATTAAGGCTTATCGCTTAGTGCTCAGCCCATGGTTGGGACAGCAGTGCAGGTTTCATCCGACATGTTCGGAATATGCGTTGCAAGCCGTTGATCAACATGGCCCGTACCGCGGCAGTTGGTTAGCAGTGAAACGACTTGCGTCTTGTCATCCATGGCATGCAGGCGGCATAGATCCTGTACCAGAGAACCACGCCCACAAATAAAAAACATGCAAAACCAAAGATTCTTCTTATATATAGCACTAGCTTTTTTGCTGTATATCATCTGGCTAACCTGGCAACAGGATCATGCGCCAGCACCCGTTGCACAACAAGATTCAACACAGCAGCAAAACAATGATTCTGCAAACGAAAATAATTATGAAAATTCTGACGACTTGCCAGACGCATTAGACTCTACGCAAACCACCAATACAGCAGCTAATGCTGTAAGCAGTCCTGTTACACAAAGCACACACAGTAAAAGTCAAAAAGTACATGTGCGCACCAATGTATTAGATGTAGTTATCGATACACGCGGTGGCGATATTCGCCAAATAGATTTGCCAACTTATCCAGTATCTTTGGAGGATAAAGACGAAGCATTTCGTTTAATGTTTAGTAATAACCGCACTTACATTGCGCAATCGGGATTACGCCATGACAAAGTTAATGGTCAAGCGGTACCCGGTGCAGCACCTACGCACCATGAAATTTATCGTGCTGAGCAAACAGAGTATTTACTGGATGATGGCAAAGATGAGCTTGATGTAAAGTTATTGTGGAGCGGTGAAAACGGCATCACAGTAGAAAAGATTTTTACTTTTTATCGCGACTCGTTTGTGTTTGATGTTAAACACCGCGTTATTAATCATGGCAATACAAACTGGATTGGCCGTCAGTATCAACAACTTCGCCATAGTCCAATTTCTGAAAAACGCAGTTTATTACGTCTACCTACTTATACAGGCACGGCATATTTCGACGGCGCATACCATAAGCATAAATTTAGTGACATAGAAGACGAACCCATCAACATGCAAGTAGACGGTGGCTGGGTGGCTGTGTTGCAACATTATTTTGTTTCCGCATGGATTCCCGAAGCAGAAGAACAAAATCGTTTCTATAGCAAAAGCGTAAAAGCTGCAGGCGAAGACCAACTACTAATTGGTATGTTATCTAATGCGCAAACCGTCGCGCCGGATAGTAGCGCCGAATTTAGTCGACGTTTATACACTGGGCCTAAGAATCAAGGCGAGATGAGGGAGATTGCTAAGGGATTAGATCTAAGCGTCGATTACGGCATGTTTTCAATAATTTCTAAACCTTTATTTTGGTTGCTGCAATGGTTTCACAAACTGGTAGGTAACTGGGGCTTGTCGATCATTCTTGTTACAGTTGTAGTTAAACTTATTTTTTATAAGTTATCTGAAACTAGTTATAAGTCCATGGCGCGCATGCGCAAGTTGCAACCTCGTATAAAGGCTTTGCAAGAACGTTTTGCCGATGACAAACAAAAACTTGGCCAAGCTACTTGGGATCTTTACCGAAAAGAAAAAGTTAACCCGGCAAAAGGCTGCTTACCTATCATTATTCAAATGCCAGTATTCCTGGCTTTGTATTGGGTATTAATCGAAAGTGTCGAACTCAGACAAGCACCGTTTATGCTTTGGATACACGATCTATCTTTACGTGATCCTATATTTGTATTGCCGTTTTTAATGGGCATTAGCATGTTTGTGCAATTTAAATTAAATCCAGCACCACCCGATCCCTTGCAGGCAAAAATATTTGCCATGATGCCCATCATGATGACGATCTTCATGGCGTTTTTCCCAGCAGGTTTGGTGTTGTACTGGTTAGTGAATAACATTCTGTCGATTATTCAACAGTATGTAATTACTAAACGTATAGAAAAAGAAGCATTTTAAAATCTCTGTTGCTGAAAATAGTTAAACTATTGAAGGGCGAGCTTTGCCCAAAAACATCACACAAAAAGAATTGATCTGTGCGCTTGCCACTCCACCTGGCAAAGGAGCGTTGGCGATTGTGCGTCTGTCTGGAAAAGACGCGCATGCAAAAGCTAAACAACTTACACATAAATCATTAGTTCCTCGCCAAGCCAGTTATACAAATTTTTATAACCATGACGGTGCTGTACTCGATCAAGGGCTTGCGATCTATTTTCAAACTCCTGCATCGTTTACCGGTGAAGAGGTAATTGAGTTTCACTGTCACGGCAATCCGCTAGTGGCAGATTTATTGTTGAAAACACTTTGTCATCTAGGCGCACGTTTAGCGACCCCTGGCGAATTTAGTTTGCGTGCCTTTTTAAACAATAAAATTGATTTAGCTCAAGCAGAAGCGATTGCAGATTTAATTAATAGCACCACGGAACAAGCTGCACGTACGGCAACTCGATCTATGCAAGGCGCATTTTCTAAGCGTGTACAAGAAGTGCTCTCGCAATTAATACAGATGCGCATGCATATCGAAGCTCACCTAGATTTTCCAGACGAGGAAATTGATCGACAACAAATCGAACAGCTTGTGTCGCAATTGACGAAACTAAAACACTTTTTGATTGAATTGCTGCAACAAGCAAAATTGGGTGAGCGTTTACAAACCGGAGCCACTATTGCGATTGCAGGTAAGCCCAATGCTGGTAAATCGAGTTTACTAAATGTGTTGGCTCAAAGTGAGGTGGCCATCGTAACGGAGGTTCCCGGCACCACGCGTGATCCACTTAGTGCGGATATCGAGATCCAAGGCATTGCGGTACGTTTAATTGATACTGCGGGCTTACGTGAAACGCAAGATATAGTCGAAGCAAAAGGTATTGAGCGTGCGCAGCAAGCACTCGCGCAAGCCGACATTGTATTGTGGCTCACTGATGTAAGTATTGAAGATTCTCATTCTGTACCAAGCGGAATTGATACTGCAAAGATTATCTATGTGCATAACAAAGTTGATTTGAGTACTGAGAAAAAATACAACGATAATGAAAATATTTATATTTCAGCAAAAGCACAAACGGGAATTGATGAGTTATTACAACAACTAGGCGAGCACTTAATTGGCGATAACAATATTCGAGAACAGGGCGATACCCCATTTTTGGCAAGAGGTAGACATGTGGTTGCCTTGCAACAAGCACAAGAAAATATTCATTCTGCTCAACAGCATTTATCCAACAGCCAAGAGCTTGAATTAGCTGCAGAGGATTTACGTTTGGCCCAACAGAATCTAGGGGAAATAACCGGAGAATTCACGCCTGATGATTTGCTCGGCAAGATTTTTAGTGAGTTTTGTATAGGCAAATAATCCTAATAGGAAGTCGTGTAATGGGCCTCGTTTATTTCTTATGGCTTCAGTACAATAAATGACCCGTAGGAAATAAACATGACAGCTACACAACAACAATATGACGTAATCGTAATCGGTGGTGGACATGCTGGCACCGAAGCGGCATTAGCGGCTGCGCGTATGGGTGCGCAAACCTTATTGATTACACATAATATCGAAACCATCGGGCAAATGAGCTGCAACCCCGCCATTGGTGGCATTGGTAAAAGTCATCTGGTCAAAGAAATTGATGCAATGGGTGGTGCGATGGCCTTAGCCGCCGATTATGGTGGCATTCAGTTTCGCGTACTTAATTCTCGTAAGGGTCCGGCGGTTCGCGCTACACGCGCACAAGCAGATCGAGTGTTATACAAAGCGGCCATTCGCCAGCAAGTTGAAAACCAAGCTAATTTACAAATGTTTCAACAAGCCGTTGATGATTTACTGATAGAGCAAGATTGTATTCGCGGCATCGTCACACAAAGCGGGCTGACTTTTTTAGCTGAGTCTGTAGTGCTAACCACGGGCACATTTTTAGGCGGCAAGATTCATATCGGTAATGATAATTATGCTGCAGGCCGCGCCGGCGATCCTCCTGCGATTACTTTGGCAAATCGGTTACGTGAATTATCTTTACGCGTTGGACGGTTAAAAACCGGAACGCCTCCGCGCATAGATGGGCGCACGATTGATTACTCGCAACTTGAAACACAACCAGGTGATGAACCAATACCGGTGTTTTCGTTTATGGGGTCTGCTGCACTACATCCAAAACAAGTAAATTGCTTTATTACCTATACGAATGAAACAACCCACGACATAATTAAACAAGATTTAAGTTTATCGCCGATGTACAACGGTAATATCGATAGCACTGGACCACGATACTGTCCTTCCATCGAAGATAAAGTCACGCGCTTTGCAGATCGCAACCAACATCAAATTTTTATTGAGCCGGAAGGTTTACAAACTCACGAAGTGTATCCGAATGGCATTTCAACTAGCTTGCCGTTTGAAACGCAACAAAAATTTGTGCGCTCAGTTAAAGGTTTTGAGAATGCACATATTACGAGACCAGGATATGCGATCGAATATGATTATTTTGATCCCAGAGATTTGCAGCCAAGTTTAGAAACCAAGGCTATCGAAGGCTTGTTTTTTGCGGGGCAAATTAATGGTACTACAGGCTACGAAGAGGCTGCTGCCCAAGGAGTGGTGGCAGGCATTAATGCAGTACGACGAACGCAAGAACAAGATGCTTGGGTGCCGCGACGCGATCAAGCCTATATAGGTGTAATGATCGATGACTTGGTTACTAGCGGTACCATTGAACCGTATCGTATGTTTACCAGTCGCGCGGAGTTTCGTTTATTGCTGCGCCAAGATAATGCTGATTTGCGCTTAAGCGAAATGGCACATGAACTTGGTTGTTTGCCTGCGGCACAGTGGCTTACGTTTAGCGAAAAACGCGAACTGCTAGAGAAACAGCAGCAACGTTTAAAGAGCAGCTATGTTCAACCCGGTGAAGTGAATGCAGAACTGGAAGAAAAGGTGCTTGGCAAAAAGCTTAAGCATGAATACAGCATGTATGAATTATTGCGCCGACCAGAAGTTAATTTTGAGAACCTGCAACAACTTAGCAAACTAGACCTGAGCGACATTCCTGCAGAAGTGAGTGAGCAACTTGAGATACAAGCAAAATATGCTGGCTATATAGAACGCCAAAACACAGAAGTTGAGAAAGTAGCGCTACAAGAAGAAGTTAAATTGCCTCAAGATTTAAACTACACCGCTATTATCGGTTTATCGAATGAGGCTAAGCAAAAGCTTATGGAAATTAAGCCACATACAATTGGTCAAGCTGCGAGAATATCTGGCATCACTCCCTCAACCATTTCATTGCTATTGGTGCACTTAAAATCTAAGCCTGCCCGTAAAAGCGCATAATAAAAGTGTCAGTCCATTTTCACATATAGCAACGACTTATGAATTCTTCACAACTACTGGTCAGTGGTGTGCAGCAATTAAATATCCCCGCAGACGAAAAACAACTTAGTCTGTTAATGCAGTATGTGCAGTTATTACAAAAATGGAATCAGGCCTATAACCTTACGGCGATAGAAGACACCGACGAGATCATTAGTAAACATATCCTCGATAGTTTATCGGTGGCAGAACACCTAAAGGGCAAAAATATAATAGATGTTGGTAGTGGTGCCGGTCTGCCAGGGATTCCATTGGCGATACTTTGTCAGGATAAAAATTTCACCTTACTGGATAGCAATGCTAAAAAAACCCGTTTTATCCACCAAGCAACCATTGACCTTGGGTTAAATAATGTCCATGTCATGCAGTCGCGAGTGGAAGATTATCAACCGAGTAATCACTCAGAAGAGGCATTTAACACTTTAATTAGTAGGGCTTTTGCTGGTAGCGACAAGTTTTTTGTCAGCTGTGAGCAGCTGCTTAAAAACTTGGTTGACCAGGGACAAATAATTTTTATGCTGGCTAAACAAAAGCACCTCGTAGCACTGCCAAATAGATATAATGTGGTCGATATTCATAGCATTAAAATTCCTCAACTTGATGCACAACGACATATCGCTATAGTTGAAAAAACGGCCTATAAAAATTAACAGCAGATGACAAAAACTATTTCAGTTACCAATCAAAAGGGCGGTGTAGGTAAAACCACAACCTCAGTTAATTTAGCCGCCTCTATGGCTGCAACCAATCGCCGTGTGTTACTGATCGATCTGGACCCACAAGGCAACGCTACTATGGGTTCCGGTGTGGATAAGCGCACCATTGAAAGAACCGCTGCAGATGTCATGCTAGATGAGGCTATAGTTAGCGAATGCAGAGTGCGCGACTGTAAAGGGGGTTATGACTTGCTGCCTGGTAATGAGCAGCTAACCGTTGCTGAGGTAAAGTTACTGGATGTAAAAGGTCGAGAATTTAAATTACGTAAAGCCTTGCAGGAAGTGGTTGATGATTACGACTATATATTTATCGATTGCCCACCATCGTTAAACATGCTTACCGTGAATGGTCTGGTGGCAGCAAATAGCGTAATTATTCCTACCCAGTGCGAATACTATGCATTAGAGGGTCTTTCTGCGCTCACACAGACGATCGAACGCATTCGCATGTCGGCCAATCCTGAATTAAAAATCGAGGGCCTGCTGCGTACCATGTATGACCCACGCAACAATTTAGCCAACGATGTATCGGCACAATTGACTTCGCATTTTGGTGAGAGCGTATATCGCACCATCATCCCTCGCAATGTCACATTGGCTGAAGCGCCAAGCCATGGTTTGCCAATATTACTCTACGATAAGCGTTCACGTGGCGCATTGGCCTATTTAGCGTTAGCGGGCGAAATGCTGCGTCGCGATGAAAGCCGCATTGCAGGCAAAATGTCTTCGGCGTTAGCGAGTTAAATCTCATCCATAAAGCTACTAAGTTATAACTATGTTAAAGAAAAAACGCGGTTTAGGGTCCTTAGGAGTCGATGTATTACTAAGTGCGGCGAAGACTGAAAATGCGATTAGTAACAGTGATGCCAGCAGTCTTTCTGGTGCGGATAAATCATTGCAGAGTTTGCCTATCGATATGATTTATCAAAGTCCTTATCAACCACGGCAAGTTATGGAGCCGGAGGCGTTAGAGGCGTTAGCTAGTTCAATTCGTCAACAAGGCGTAGTGCAACCCATTGTTGTACGCAAGGCTGGGGAAGGCTACGAGCTTATTGCAGGTGAGCGTCGATGGAGGGCTTCCCAGCAAGCTGGGTTACAAAATATTCCTGCGGTTATTAAAAACGTCAATGACCAAGAAGCTGCAGCTATCGCGATTATTGAAAATCTTCAACGCGAAGATTTAAATCCCCTAGAAGAAGCTCATGCGTTTGCGAATTTAATCGAGAAATTTGGACTTACTCACCAAGAGGTAGGCGAGGTGGTGAGTCGTTCGCGTGCTGCGGTGAGCAACAGCCTACGCTTATTGGCGCTAGCACAACCGGTCAAAGATATGCTCAACCAAGGCGAATTGGAGATGGGGCATGCGCGTGCTTTATTAGCGCTTGCCGAACAGCAACAAAGTAAATGTGCACAAACCATTATTCAGCGTCAGCTCTCAGTGCGAGGTGCTGAAGCCCTGGTTAAGCAATTACTTGAGGGCAATGGCAAAAAGAAGACCTCTGCAGCGAACCATCAAGATCCAGATGTTTCGCGCATGGAACACAAAATAGCAGATCGCTTAGGCGCTCGTGTATCCATTCAGCATAGCCAAAATGGTAGCGGACGCTTGCAAATTAGATATACCAACCTTGATGAATTTGAGGGAATCGTTGATAAGTTACTTGGCAAAAATAAATAATACGTTTTTCTACATTTAAAGTATTATATGCCGTAGTTTCTATTGAGATTTTGTGGTCTAAATTTTATACTTTCTTCCTCTTTTAAAGCTGATAACATCCTTGAGTTGTTGATTGGATCTTTAAAAAAGAACCGATAAATAAAAAAGTTAATAAACTTGGTTCGAAAATTAACTATGCCTGCGCAAATATACCGCATACTTGTGTGGCAATGGCTAATTACTTTTAGTATTACAGTTGTATTATTTGTTGCTAAACGTGATCTTGCTTTATCAGCATTTTTAGGTGGATTAGTTTGCGCATTGCCGAATATGTACTTTGCGCGACAAATATTTACCAAACGCAGAATTGCAGCTGCACACACTTTGTTGCGTTTCGTGTTTGTAGCGGAATTTATAAAAATGGGTTTAGCGATCGCGTTGTTAGCGATAGTTTTAATAAAGTATAAGGAAGTTCATCCGATAGCATTATTTGTAACGTACTTCATCGCACATTCATGCATGTGGGTAGTACCATTAATTAAACCAAAAACCAGTGATCGAACAATAAAACAAATTCAATAAAACCATGGCTGGCGATACATTAACCTCAAATGAGTACATTCAGCACCATCTGACCAACTGGACGTTTGGCAAACATGCCGATGGACACTGGGGGTTTGCACATAGCACATCCGAAGCTGCAGAAATGGGGTTTTGGGCGATTCATGTCGATAGCATGCTTTGGTCAATTTTGTTAGGCGCAATCTTTTTATTCATTTTTCACAAAGCCGCGAAATCTATGACTGCCGAAACCCCCAGCGGTCTGCAAAACTTTGTTGAGTGGGTGGTGGACTTTGTAAACGACAATGTGCGCGGTTCATTTACAGCTAAAAATGATTTAGTCGCACCACTGGCACTGACAATTTTCTTTTGGGTGCTGTTAATGAACTTAATGGATCTTGTTCCAGTCGATTGGATACCAGAAGTGGCTAAATGGGTAGGCGCAACTTTTTTTGGAGCCGACCCCCATCATGTATATTTTAAGGTTGTAGCCACAACCGATCCCAATATTACGTTTGGCATGGCGTTGGCCGTGTTTGTGTTAATGCTGTACTACAGCATTAAAATCAAAGGTGTTGGCGGATTTTTTGGTGAACTCGCATTTCAACCCTTTGGTAAGTGGGGTATGCCGGCAAATCTATTACTGGAAGGCATCTCATTAATCTCAAAACCTGTGTCATTGTCACTACGTTTGTTTGGAAATTTATATGCGGGCGAGATGATCTTTATATTGATTGCCTTGTTGTACAGTGGTGGCGTTGTTTGGGGAACTCTGGGAGGGTTTTTTCAGGTAGGGTGGGCAATATTTCATGTTTTGATCATCCTTCTACAAGCGTTTATTTTTATGGTGTTAACCATCGTATATCTCGATATGGCGCACCAGCATCACTAATTATCAATTTAATTTTATTTCATGCAATTTGTAACAGGAGAATAAAATGGAAATACCAGTAGCATTACTTTATGTCGCCGGCGCGCTAATGTTAGGCCTCGGTGGTGCAGGAGCCGCGGTAGGTATCGGCGTTCTTGGCGGCCGTTTTCTTGAGGGTGCGGCGCGACAACCTGAACTTATTCCAATGCTGCGGACACAGTTTTTTATCGTCATGGGTTTAGTGGATGCGCTTCCTATTATATCAATCGCCATTGGTTTATATGTGCTATTCGCAGTCGTTGGAGGCGCGGGTTAGAGCAAACACATTTTTCTAATAAATAAACTAAGGTACAAGCATGAGCATTAATCTCACCTTATTTGGTCAAACGATTGCATTTATTGTGTTTGTTTGGTTTTGCATGAAATTTGTGTGGCCACCCATTATGGCGGCTTTGGATGAGCGCAAAAAGAAAATTGCTGATGGGCTTGCTGAAGCAGAACGTGGTTTTAAACAACATGAACTAGCAGAGCAAAATGCGCAGAAAAAATTGTCCGAAGCAAAACAACAGGCCTCTGAAATTCTTGGGCAAGCACAAAAGCGCGCTAATGAAATTGTTGATGATGCAAAATCAGTAGCTGTTGATGAAGGCAATCGCATTAAAGAAGCTGCACACGCTGAAGTTGATAAAGAAGTTAATCGTGCCAAGGAAGCGCTACGGACCCAGGTTTCAACCATCGCGGTTGCAGGGGCTGAGCGTATTCTAAAGAAAGAAATCAATGCCAGTTCACATCAAGATATCTTAGATGATCTTGCAGCCCAGATTTAATAACGAAACAATCGGCAACACTAATACTTAATGTCTGAACTCACTACAGCGGCAAGGCCATATGCAAGAGCAGCATTTGATATCGCTAATACTCATAGCGAGCAACAACAGTGGACGGACATGTTGGCGTTTATGGCGGCGGTAGCTTATGACCCGACGATGACCGCATTGTTAGATAGCCCGGGTTTATCGCAAGAAAAATCAGCAGAAATGTTCATATCGATTTGTGAAGATAAGATTGATCAGCGCGCAAAAAATTTCATTAAGCTGTTAGCTGAAAATGAGCGTATTAAATTGTTACCAGAAATTGCTGCACTGTACGAACACTATCGTGCAGAAGCGGAAGGAAGTATTGAAGCAGAAGTTATTTCTGCACGCGAAACAAGTGAAGCGCAATTAGCAAAAATAGCGGCGGCTCTTAAAACGCGACTAGGTAAAGAAGTGCGTATAACTTCTAAGGTAGATCCAACCTTAATTGGTGGCGCAATAATTCGTGCTGGCGATATGGTGATTGACGGCTCGGTTAGCGGATGCCTAACAAAACTTTCTACAACTTTAACGAATTAAATTAGGCACTGGGTACACAAAAAGGTAGACCGAAAGGGTAAACCGAAAAAGGTATATAAGAGGATTTGAAACATGCAACTTAACCCAACAGAAATTAGCGAACTCATTAAAAAACGCATTGAGAATTTTGATGCCGTTGCAGAGGCACGCACCGAAGGTACAGTGGTTGGTGTAACCGACGGTATTGTGCGTGTACATGGTCTGGCTGATGTAATGGCAGGTGAAATGTTGGAGTTCCCTAAAAACACCTTTGGCATGGCGCTTAACTTAGAGCGTGATTCAGTAGGTGTTGTGGTACTAGGTGACTACAAACATATTACTGAAGGTGACAAAGTTTCATGCACAGGACGCATTCTTGAAGTGCCTATTGGCCCAGAACTATTGGGGCGTGTTGTAAATTCACTGGGTGAGCCGATTGATGGTAAAGGTCCAATCAATACTTCATTAACTGCTCCAATCGAAAAAATTGCGCCAGGTGTAATCGAGCGTAAGTCGGTTGATCAACCTGTACAAACTGGTTTGAAATCTATTGATGCGATGGTGCCAATTGGTCGTGGCCAGCGCGAATTAATTATTGGTGACCGCCAAACCGGTAAAACCGCAGTAGCCATTGACACCATCATCAACCAAAAAGGTACTGGCGTTAAATGTATCTATGTAGCGATCGGTCAAAAGAACTCTTCTGTTGCAAACGTTGTACGTAAATTAGAAGAGCATGATGCTATGGGTCACACCATTATCGTTAATGCAGCGGCAGCAGAATCAGCCGCGATGCAATACATAGCACCTTACTCTGGTTGTTCAATGGGTGAATATTTCCGTGATCGTGGTGAAGATGCGTTAATTATTTATGATGATTTAACTAAACAGGCCTGGGCATATAGACAAGTATCACTATTACTACGTCGTCCACCAGGTCGTGAAGCATATCCAGGTGATGTGTTCTATCTGCACTCAAGATTGCTAGAGCGCGCATCACGCGTAAACGCTGAATATGTAGAAGAATTTACTAAAGGCGAAGTGAAAGGCAAAACCGGTTCATTAACGGCCTTACCTATTATTGAAACCCAGGCGGGTGACGTATCCGCATTCGTACCTACCAACGTAATTTCAATTACCGATGGACAGATCTTCTTGGAAAGTGATTTGTTTAACTCAGGTTTCCGTCCTGCAATTAACGCGGGCCTTTCGGTATCTCGTGTAGGTGGTGCAGCTCAAACTAAAATTATTAAGAAACTCGGTGGCGGTGTGCGTTTAGCACTTGCTCAATATCGTGAGCTTGCAGCATTCTCACAGTTTGCATCCGATCTTGATGAACAAACAAGAAAGCAATTAGAGCGTGGTGAGCGGGTTATGGAGTTGATGAAGCAAAATCAATATGCACCATTAAATATTGCTGAAATGTCCATGTCACTGTTTGCAGTCGACAAAGGCTATATTGATGATGTTGATGTAAACAAAGTGGTTGATTTTGAAAAAGCGATGCATGACTTTATGCGTTCTCAACATAAAGATTTACTCGATAACATTAATGACACAGGTGATTACAACGATGAAGTCGAAGTATCACTAACGAAAGCTATTGAAGACTTCAAAGCAAAAGGCACTTGGTAGATTTCTGGGTAGGAACAGGTAAACCTTTAAGTTAATTAATCATGGCAAACGAAAAAGAAATAAGAACGCAGATTGCGAGTATTAAAAATACTCAAAAGATCACAAAAGCTATGGAAATGGTTGCGGCGAGTAAAATGCGTAAAGCAAAAGACCGCATGATTGCTACGCGACCTTATGCTTCAAAAATGCTTAATGTTATAGGTCACCTTGCGAATGCAAGCACAGAATACAATCACCCTTTCTTGCTTGATCGAGAAGAAGTTAAGCGCGTTGGTTATATCATAATTTCAAGCGATCGCGGGTTATGTGGCGGCTTAAATGTGAACCTATTTAAAGCTGCACTAAATGATATGCAAGAGTGGCAAGGTAAGAATGTTGAAATTGATTTTTGCTTAATAGGCGCAAAAGCCACGCAATTCTTCAAAAAGTTTTCTGCAAATATAGTCTCGCAAGTATCACAACTGGGTGATGAAGTTCATATAGAGGGGCTAATTGGTACAGTCAAAGCAATGTTAGATGCCTATACCGATGGCAAGATCGATCGTTTGTACTTGGTTGAAAATGAATTTGTTAACTCCATGACCCAACAGCCAAAAGTATCAGCATTGCTTCCGCTAGAAGCAGAAGATAATGATGAGATGAAACATCATTGGGACTACACTTATGAGCCAGATGCCAAGACTGTGTTAGATGGTCTACTTACACGTTATGCAGAATCCATCGTTTATCAAGGCGTGGTTGAAAACGTAGCCTGTGAAATGTCTGCGAGAATGGTTGCGATGAAAAGCGCATCCGATAATGCCGGTGACCTTATTTCTGAATTGGAATTGGTTTACAACAAAGCGCGACAAGCTGCAATTACCCAAGAAATATCAGAAATCGTGGGTGGTGCAGCAGCGGTGTAACAACACTGTTTACGCATC
This sequence comes from uncultured Thiotrichales bacterium, assembly GCA_964468615.1. Lineage (GTDB taxonomy): Bacteria > Pseudomonadota > Gammaproteobacteria > UBA4575 > UBA4575 > JABDMD01. Next base: position 25,314 of record CAYXVH010000064.1, read on the forward strand.
TGAATACAAGAATAGAAATAGTTTTAATAATTTAAGAGCCAAAGAGGATTTATCATGAGTGCAGGTCAAATTGTTCAAATTATTGGCGCCGTCGTTGACGTCGAGTTTGCACGTGACAATGTGCCAAACGTTTATGATGCGTTAATCGTAGATGAACAAAAACTAACGCTAGAAGTACAGCAACAATTAGGCGACGGTATCGTAAGAACTATTGCTATGGGTGCTTCGGATGGATTACAGCGTGGTCTAAAAGTTTCAAATACAGATGCACCCATTACTGTACCAGTAGGACTTAAAACATTAGGTCGTGTAATGAATGTACTAGGTGAACCGGTAGATAATGCAGGCGATATTGGTGCTGATTCAGGTATGCCAATTCACCGTCCGCCGCCAACCTTTGAAGAACAAGCAGGTGGCAATGAGTTATTAGAAACCGGTATTAAAGTAATCGACTTATTATGCCCATTCGCTAAGGGCGGTAAAATTGGTCTATTTGGTGGTGCGGGTGTAGGCAAGACCGTAACCATGATGGAGCTGATTAACAACATCGCAAAGAAACACTCTGGTCTTTCCGTGTTTGCGGGGGTTGGTGAACGTACTCGTGAAGGTAATGATTTCTATTATGAAATGAAAGAAGCCAACGTACTCGACAAAGTGGCAATGGTTTACGGACAGATGAATGAGCCTCCAGGCAATCGTCTCCGAGTTGCATTAACCGGTTTGACCATGGCGGAATACTTCCGTGATGATGGTAAAGACATGTTGTTATTCATCGACAACATCTATCGTTACACCCTAGCCGGTACAGAAGTATCTGCATTACTTGGACGTATGCCATCCGCGGTGGGCTACCAACCAACGCTGGCTGAAGAAATGGGCACACTGCAAGAACGTATTACCTCAACTAGTGACGGATCCATTACTTCTATTCAAGCGGTATATGTACCTGCGGATGACTTAACCGATCCATCTCCTGCAACCACTTTTGCTCACTTGGATGCAACCGTTGTACTTTCAAGACAAGTAGCTGAGCTAGGTATTTACCCTGCGGTAGATCCTTTAGATTCAACTAGCCGCCAACTTGATCCATTAGTGATTGGTCATGAGCATTATGACACGGCTCGCGCAGTTCAAAATACGTTACAACGTTATAAAGAATTAAAAGACATTATTGCAATTCTGGGTATGGATGAATTATCAGAAGAAGATAAGCAAGTAGTGTTTCGTGCTCGTAAAATTCAACGTTTCTTATCACAACCATTCTCCGTGGCAGAAGTATTTACTGGTACACCCGGTGCATTAGTTTCATTGCAAGACACTATCTCTAGCTTTAAAGCGATTGTTGAAGGTGAGTATGATCACCTGCCGGAACAAGCTTTTTATATGCAAGGCGGAATTGAAGACGTGGTTAAGAAGGCTGAGGAGCTGAAGTAAAGTGGCAATGTCTATGCATCTAGACGTAGTAAGTGCAGAGAAAGAGCTATATTCTGGCGTGGTCTCTGCTGTGTTTGCGCCGGCAATCATGGGTGATGTTGGCATTTACCCTCGACATACCCCACTCGTTACTTCATTACGTCCGGGTGAATTAAAGATTACTGTCGAAGGTAAAGAAGATCAATACCTTTATGTTTCCGGCGGTATCCTTGAAGTACAGCCAGGTGTAGTAACCGTGCTTTCTGATACGGCAATTCGCGCTGAAGATTTAGATGAAGCTAAGGCCCTCGAAGCTAAGCAACGCGCTGAAGAAGCGCTTAAAGATCAGAAAGGTGATTTTGATGCAGCCAAGGCTCAGGTCGAACTGGTTAGAGCCGCTGAACAACTGCGCATGATTGAAAGAATGCGTAAAATTCGCAAGTAAAAACAAGATGTTAAGCTCCTGATAAGGGGCTTATTTAGTGGCTTTGTCTGGCCGAATTCCCACCCATTCTAATTTAGCTTTTCTTTTATTCGCAGCATTGGCATAAACTGTTGTGGTTGTGGGCATAACTACACTTAGTTTTAATGTTTTACTGTAAATATTCTTCATTAATAAATATAAAAAAGATCCTATGGGTTTAGAAGTTATCATCCTCGCTGCGGGCAAAGGAACTCGTATGCACAGCGAACTACCTAAAGTGTTACACAAGGTCGCTGGCAAACCGATGCTTGGCCATGTGATCGACTGCGCTAAACAATTATCGCCTGATGCTATCCATGTGGTAATTGGTCACGGTGCTGAGTTGGTAAAAACAGAGCTTAACGAAGAAAAGATAAACTGGTGTATCCAATCGGAACAACTAGGAACTGGCCATGCTGTACAGCAAGCTATACCGGATATAAACGATGAACAAAACGTTTTAATTTTATATGGCGATGTTCCATTACTAAAATCTGAAACGCTTAAAGTACTCATCTCAGATTTAGAAAATAGTCAGTTAGTAATTCTTTCAGCAAAACTAAATGATCCGACTGGTTATGGCAGGATTGTTCGTAAAGACAAAAAAGTACAGCGGATTGTTGAACAGAAAGATGCAGATGAAGAAACACTAAATGTTAATGAAATAAATAGCGGTATTCTTGCCAGTAACGCTAGCAAGTTGAAAAGTTGGTTATCAAAAACTAACAATCACAATGTACAAAAGGAATTTTACTTAACAGATTGCCTAGAGCTTGCTGTAAAGGACCAAGAAAATGTTGAAGCAATTATTTGTAATAATGAAGAAGAAATCTTAGGGGTTAATAATAAAATACATTTAGCTCAAGTCGAAAGAATATTTCAAAATCGAATTGCAGAACAATTGATGATAAATGGCGTAACACTGATAGATCCTGCCCGTATTGATGTGCGCGGTGGTTTAGAAACTGGCAAAGATGTTGAGATCGATATCAACAGTGTATTTATAGGTAATAATCATTTGGGTGATGGAGTACGAATTGGTGCTAATGCGGTAATTATAAATTCACATATTAGTGCTGGCACATGCGTCCATGCCAACTGTCATATTGAGAATGCCAATATTGGTGAAAAATGTGAGCTTGGGCCGTTTGCGCGTATACGTCCTGAAACTGTGCTCGCAGAGAACGTTAAAGTTGGTAACTTTGTCGAAATTAAGAAAGCCAATGTCAAAACAGGCAGTAAAATAAACCACTTAAGCTATATCGGCGATAGTGATCTAGGCGAAAACGTTAATATCGGGGCAGGCACTATTACCTGTAATTATGACGGAGCTAACAAACACCGTACTACTATTGGTGATAATGTGTTCGTTGGTTCTGATACCCAATTTGTTGCACCCGTCACCATAGGAGACGGCGCAACTATCGGAGCTGGTTCAACCATAACTAAAGATTCACCTGAACAAAAACTAACTCTGGCACGCAGTAAGCAATTCACTATCGATAGCTGGCAGCGACCACAAAAGAAACCTAAATAAATATTATAAATAAGCGAAAGATTATTATATGTGTGGAATCGTTGGAGCCATTGCTAACCGAGATGTATCTCCTGTTTTACTAGAGGGATTGCGACGGTTGGAATATCGAGGTTATGACTCTGCTGGCATGGCTGTGCTTGCAAACGGCTCTATAGATCGCGTTCGTAGAACTGGCAAAGTAAGTGAGTTAAGTTCTGCGCTAGATGAATCTGCATTAATTGGTGAGCTTGGCATTGCACATACGCGTTGGGCTACCCATGGCATCCCTGCAGAAAATAATGCGCATCCACATATCTGTAATGAACGTGTCGCTATTGTTCATAACGGCATTATTGAAAATTTTGAAGAGCTAAAAGCTCAACAAGTTAAGCAAGGTTTTAGCTTTACATCTGAAACTGACACCGAAGTTATTGCCCACCAAATTGTTTTTTACTTAGATCAAGGTAGTTCACTCTACGAAGCGGTTAGTAAAACCATTAAAGATTTAAAAGGTGCCTATGCACTAGGTGTTATAGATAAAAATGACCCTGATAAGCTAATTGCGGCACGCAACGGTAGCCCACTAGTAGTGGGTATTGGTGAAAAAGGCAATTTTATTGCATCTGATGTGCAGGCGTTATTAAAAGAGACGCAAGAATTTATCTTTTTAGAAAATGGCGACATCGCAGAAATTACCCGCGATGCAATTAACATTGTTGACAATACGGGAACAACGGTTGAGCGCGAATCAAAAATAAGTAAGCTATCGGCTGACGCGGTGGAGAAAGGTGGATATCCACACTACATGCTCAAAGAAATCTATGAACAACCGCAAGCAATCTC
>CAYXVH010000065.1:0-3072 GCA_964468615.1 uncultured Thiotrichales bacterium
CCCTAAACCATCCAATCTAAAATTTATTGCTGTGGGCGGTGCTAAAGTGGGTAGCTCACTATTACAACGCGCTCATGAACTAGGACTTCCTGTATATGAGGGTTATGGTTTATCTGAGGGTTGTTCAGTTACAACATTGAATAGACCAGGCCACAACAAAGTAGGAAGCTCTGGTCAAGCATTACCCCATATTCAAATTCGAACCTCTAGTGATAATGAGATCGAAGTGTCAGGTAGCAATATGCTCGGCTATCTACATCAAGAAGATGAAATGCCCGAGTTTTATCCCACTGGTGATTTAGGCGAAATTGATGACGAAGGCTATATTACGATTCATGGACGTAAAAAAAATATGTTTATCACCTCATTTGGACGCCAAGTGAACCCGGAATGGGTTGAAGGAACTTTGCTCGAGCAAAAGGAAATATCTCAAGCCGTTGTCTATGGCGAAAGCTTGCCATTTAACATTGCGGTGATTGTCTTGTCAGATAACAGTATAGAAAGAAAAGATATCGAAGAATGTATTACGCGTTCAAATGATTCTTTACCTGATTATGCAAAAGTTTCACGATATATCATTGCTGATTCACCATTCAGTTTTCTGGAAGACACATTAACCTCAAATGGAAGAATAAAACGAACCAAAGTTTATGATATGTACTCTAACCAAATTCAATCACTGACAGATACTATAAATTCATATAGCAGTAAAGCTGCCACAGCATAGGAGACAAGAGATGGAATTTTTCAAGCAACTTCAGCAAGCAACACAGGAAGAACAAGGATACTTAATGAGTTCTACTATTATTACTCAGTGCATGCAAGGACAAGTGTCTCTAGATAGTTACATAGCGTTTCTTGCCCAGGCCTATCATCATGTTAAACATACCGTACCTTTGCTTATGGCCTGCGGGTCCCGCCTGCCTGAGCGACTTGAGTGGTTGCGTGAAGCGGTTGCAAAGTATATTGAAGAAGAAGTGGGCCACCAGGAATGGATTCTGAATGATCTACAAGCTTGCGGAATAGATAAAGAAAAAATACGCAACTCTGAACCAAATTTTGAAACCGAACTTATGGTCAGCTATGCCTATGATACTGCTGCAAGGAAAAATCCAGTTGGTTTTTTCGGCATGGTGAATGTTCTTGAAGGCACCAGTATTATCCTGGCTACCAATGCTGCTTCCATTATACAAGAAAAATTAAATTTAGATGATCACGCATTCAGTTACTTAAATTCCCATGGCAGCCTGGACATAAAACATGTTGAGTTCTATGAAAACTTAATGAACAAGTTAGACGATGATGATGACAAACAAGCTGTCATACATTGTGCTAAAGCTGTATTCATTCTATATGCAAATATTTTTCGCTCATTACCGCTCGCAGATGCAAAGCTTGAACAGGTTGCATAAAGCATGAGATTAGATGAGACGAGGGTTTTGCTCACTGGTGCAACTGGCGGCATTGGATCTGAAGTATGCAAACAGTTACTAGAAAATCAAACAACTGTGTTCGCAGTCTCTCGAAAGAAACAAAAACTAGAAACTTTATTTAGCCAGGCTGATGGTCATTTAACCAAGATAGAAGCAGATATTACAACCCAATCAGGACGTAACGAAATCATTAGCACACTAAGTACAAATAATTGCAATGTGAATGCACTTATAAATTGTGCGGGCAGCAATCAGTTTGCATCGATTACTGATATGTCTGAACTAGACGTCATTCAGCAAGTTAATGCTAATTTAGTTGCGCCCATTTTATTAATTAAGGCTTTATTACCGATGCTAGCTAAACAAGAAAAAGCTAAAGTCATAAACGTAGGCTCTAGCTTTGATTCAATTGGATTTCCTGGTTTTTCTGTATATGCGGCAACAAAATTTGGATTGCGCGGATTTTCAGAATCTCTACGTAGAGAGTTATCTGATACTAATATAGAAATAGGTATGGTTTCTCCGCGTGCAACTAACACTGAAATGAATGGATCGAAAGTTCAACAAATGAATAAAGAGCTAAAAGTTAAAACGGATAGCGCAGAGCAAGTTGCAAAAATAATCTTACAAGCGATTCAAAGTAATAATCTGGAAAAATACATAGGGTGGCCAGAAAAATTATTTACACGCATAAATAGAGTTTTTCCCTCCGTCGTGGATGGTGCCATTTCTAAACAACTACCAATCATTAAACAATATTTATAATTGAGGTACATATGATGAAAAAATACTTTTTCTATACCCTATTTGTTTTAACATTATTGCAAGCTCCGTTTGCTGCTATAAGCGCTCAGTTTGATGAGCAGCTGTTAGCTATACAACATGAATGGGCTAAAGCTAATTACCAAACTCAAGGAGATACCAAGAAAAAAGCTCTCGAAACACTAACGCAAAAGACCGCTGCATTTGTATCAGCAAACCCCGGCTCTGCAGAAGCATTAATTTGGGATGGTATTGTTAATAGCACTTATGCTGGTGCTCGCGGTGGCGCAGGCGCATTGAAATATGCGAAAAAAGCACGTAAAGACTTTGAAGCTGCAATTAAAATCAATCCAAACGCATTAGATGGCTCAGCACATACAAGCTTAGGTTCTTTATACTATAAAGTTCCTGGATTTCCTATTGGCTTTGGTAGTAATAAGAAAGCGAATCAACATTTAAAGAAAGCACTAGAAATTAATCCAGACGGTATCGATTCAAACTACTTCTATGGTGATTTCCTGATTGATAGGAAACGCTATGGTGAAGCAATAGTAGCGTTAAACAAAGCCAAAGCCGCTGCAGATCGGCCTAATCGCCCGATTGCAGACCAAGGGCGCAGAGCTGAAATTGATAAAGCTATAGTACTTGCTAAATCTAAAAAATAATTAACGACTTAAAAATAATAGGCAAGATCGACTTGAAAATAATCATCACGATGAAATATATGTAGCGGGTCGTCTCCCGCTACATCACTAAACATTTGTAATTCACTCTCTAGTTTCCAGCTGTCACTAAATCTTCGTTTCAGCTCGACGCGAACACTTTTACTGCTGTAATCAAAATCGTAGAAACCGCCTGCAAGCACTTCAGTATCTTG
>CAYXVH010000066.1:0-6091 GCA_964468615.1 uncultured Thiotrichales bacterium
CTTTTATGGGGCCTTAATTGTAGTACATCCCTTAGTTAAGTACATCTAGACTTGGGATGCTACAAATTCTAAAAAGCTTAAAATCCATTGATTTTGTTGAGTATTTCGCTGGTGAGCGTAACAAGCCAATAGGTTTTTATACACAATACCATCGTTTTCGCCATTCACACCAAAGCCGCGATTTACCTGGTATGCGTAGTCAGTCTCTATGGGAGTGTTAACGAGTTTTGAATAGTGAAATTCGTGTCCGGGAATCTCACTATCATGGTTTGTATTCCATGGGTGAATATTATTATTTTTCAGTAATGTGTAGCCGCGTCCAATGGGCTTTTCATGCATTTCACAGTCTGCATTAATGATACCTACCATCACGGACTGTTGGTCTTGGTACTTAATAGATTTGCTTAAATACATTAAACCGCCGCATTCTGCATAAGTCGGAATGCCATTTTCAATTGCGTTGTGAATAGCTTGTTTCATGCTGCTATTCGCCGCAAGTTCTTGCATACGTTTTTCAGGAAAACCACCACCGATGAACAATGCATCTGCATCGGGTAATGTTTGATCATGTAAAGTATCGAAAGGGATAAGTTGTGCGCCAAACTGGCGAAACGTATCTAAATCATCTGCATAATAAAATCCGAATGCTTCATCTTTTGCATAAGCTATAGATATATTAAATTGTTTATCAGATTTGTTATTTTTTGCGGCTTGAAAACTTTTAGCAGTATTAGCAATAGCGGTAATTTTTTCCAGGTCTACTTGCTTAGCAATAATTTCTGCAATGCGCGAAATTTTAGTATCAGCATAGTTATCTTCATTGCTTGGCATTAAACCCAAATAACGCTCGACTAGCTCTAATTCAGCACTGCGCTGCACCATACCTAAAATTGGAATATTGGTATAACGTTCGATTACGGCGGTTAATTTTGCTGCATGTCGTTCACCACCAACAAAATTTAAAATTACACCGGCAATATTGACTGCTGGATCAAATTGTTGATAACCAATCAATAATGGAGCCACACCGCGTATCGTGCCACGAGTATCTAACACCAGGATGACGGGAGCCTTGATGAGTTTGGATAAGGCTGCATTGCTGTTGCTACCATCGGCTGCAAGACCATCATGTAAGCCTTTGTTGCCTTCGATAATGCTAATGTCAGCATCTTGACTATGTGCGCTTAACGTTGCTTTGATTTCGTCTTCGGACTGGGTCCAAAAGTCTAGGTTGTAACAATTACGATCAGTCGCTTTTGCAAGCCACATCGGGTCTATGTAATCAGGGCCTTTCTTAAATGATTGAACTTTAAAGCCTTGTTTGTGCAATGCTGCTGAGATTCCAACACTTAAAACGGTTTTGCCTGAAGATTTGTTTGCGGCAGATATAAGAAAGTGTGCCACGATAATTATTTAAAGCACTTTAGTGCTACTCAAATTAAGAGGATTTTGCCGCGTTTAATTCTAAAGCTTTGTCAGAAAGACTTTCTGGTAAGAAATCTAAAACTGCTACGCCTACTGTAACGACTAGTAGCGCGATACACGTACCGCCAATACCAAGTAGGATTTCCCAAATGCTTGGGGAATATTCAGCAACTACACCATCATAGAAGCTACTGCTAACTTCATGGCCTGGGAACATTTCTAATGGATAGGCTTGGCCACCGATAATAATTACATACAACTGTGCCAGGCCTCCGATGATGACTAGAAGAGAAGCGATGGTTAAACAATTGCGACACTGGCTCATGGGTTTAATAAAGACTAATGCTAATGGAATTAAACAGCCTAAAATAATTTGTACACCCCAAAATAAAAATGTGTAGATACCACCATCTTTTAGAATGAATGCTTCGACACCGTGATGTTCCGTCGCATATAGATTTGTAATGTGGTAGGCGATTACAAAGTAAAACACTGCAGCAACAAATATTCCCAATAACTTTCTAAGTTTGTCGAGTATCGCATCACCAAGATTGCGATGGCTCCACTTATAACTGGCCTGTAACACTAAAATAAAAACAGCCATGCCAAAAGCGAAAGACATAATTATGAACATTGGGGCCATAATGGCGGCATCATAAGCTTGGCGTGCTACGAGGAAGCCAAAGATTGAACCGGTACCCGTTGTTAGTATTAATCGCCAGATGAAAGCAAACAGACCAGCGGTTTTGCTGAATTTGTTCATCTTACGTTCCATCATCATCCATAGGTAAATGCCGGTAATGATGATAAAGCCGGTGTATAAGAAAATATTCCAGGCAAAGATGGATTTAAAATTATATTTTGTCATTGCCACAATTAAACGATCTGGTCGACCTAAATCCAACACTAGTATCGCTAAGCCACCTACTAGCAATGCAATGGCCAGTAATGCGGAGAGTCGAGCTAGCGGTTTGTAATCATATTTACCAAATACAGACGATATAGATGCCACATTCAGTGCGCCTGAAGCTGCAACGATTAAAAAGATAGCGATTACATGAGGGAATCCCCAAACAATTTGGTTGGTCATACCTGATATGTAATGACCATGCGAATCCATATGGTGTGAAGATAGGTAACCGACTACGGCAGCTAGTCCTAATACTGCTAATAAAATCCAATATTGAGCAGATTTTGCCTCTAGTGAGCTGAATCGAGTAGTTTCAATCATTTTTCTTATTCTTAACTAAAATAAACTTACTTATAAGCCTTCTTATAGGCCTTGGTAACGAACACCAGTGTTGAGATTTAAGTCGGCGCGAATTTGTACACCACCGTGTTTTTCTAATTGTTTAGAAATTTCACTATTTGGATCATATAAATCACCGAATAAAAGCGCGTGGTGACCGTCTTTTGCACAAGCTTCAGCACAGGCAGTGTTGTTATCGCCATTATCTACTTTGTGTACGCAAAGTGTGCAGCTTTCTACAGTACCTTTACCGCGTGGTGCATGCGGTAATTGATCTTCAAGAGGTTCATGAATAAAAGAGCGGGCTTTATAAGGGCAAGCCATCATGCAATAACGACAACCAATACAAGTGTGTGCGTTTACTAACACGATGCCATCTTCACGTTTAAACGATGCACCAGTAGGACATACATCTACACACGGTGGATGTTCACAGTGCTGGCACATCATCGGTAAAGAGGTAACGTGACCTGTAGTATTGTCAGTAACGTTTAATTTTCGAATCCATTGTGCATCGGTTTTAGGCCGTCCTAAATCCCACAAGCCGTGTTCTTCATTACATGCTGTAACACAAGCATCACAGTCTTCTTGGCAAACATTGGTATTGATTAACATGCCCCATCTTTGTTGGTTACTTACGGCTTGCTCCGCAGGTTTAGCGGATGCGGTTTGATATAGCATTACACCAGGAGCAATGGCTAAACCACCTAACGCAACGGCACCGCGTAATAAATCACGCTTACCCATGTCAACTTCATAGACTGCTTCGTTGATTTTTGTCGCATCAACATCATCATGAAGGACGTTGTCTATATCAGTGTCAATGTCTAGTTTGTAACGCATGTTTATTGGTAGTGCTTTGAAGGTTTGTTATTTTAATACAAATCGAATCACAAAATGAGTTTCAGTGTGAATTTATATCACTAAGCTCTAGGTAATTTTTTAAGGCTTGTTCAGAACGATCTACCGTTTGGTTTGGATTTTTAGATTTGCGAACCGCTTCTTCAGGCCGATCGGCGTGACATTGGAAACAATCGATGTTCACGGCCGCAAACTGGTGACAGCTTGCGCAAAAATGGTTGTCATCAGCATAGCGTGCATACTCACCCTGTGCATTTGCTGTGATATGACAATCGATACACTCGTTTAAGCTATGCTTTTTGGTGCGTATACCTTCGATTACGGTATCATCACGATGATCAAGTACAAACTCAAAATGTTGTTTACGCATGATTTCTACAGGTTCTACACAAAGAGTTTCTTCACTGAAATTTTGTTTCGGTGGAGGAATGTCTGCAGAGTTATCTGCAAATACAATGCTAATTTCAATAACACAGGCAGCTAATGTTATAACTAATAACAAATAGTAAAAATATTTCGTCAAAAGTTTGCGCATAAGAAATTATTCTAGCAGCTCTCTTTAATGACCAAGAGCCATATCAATGTAACCCGTAGGGCATACGTCTGCACAGATGTGACAACCAATGCACTTATTGTAGTCAGTGTCTACATAACGCCCAGTGGTCGATTCATCTTTCTTCACACGGAACACTGCATCTTGAGGACAGTACACGACACAGTTGTCGCACTCAAAACACATGCCACAACTCATGCAACGACCAGCTTCTTCTACGGCTTGTTCGTCACTAAAGTTTTTCATACGTTCTTCGAAGTGACCGAGAACTTGTTCAGCATCAGGGCCATGTTCTTCACGTAATAGACGTGGAGCAAATGGAAAGTGGCCTAGGAAAAGTTCATCGTAAGAGATGATCTCTTGTGCAGCACGATCTTCAAAATTGTGTACTGAGAATTTAGATTCATCAGTGCCCCAGTATTCACCAGATTTATAATCTTCAGGTTCAAGACCCGATTCTTGCAACTTTTCTAGCAAATCGAAATGATGAACATCTACTTTAGGACGTTTTCTGATTTCAGTATCATTGAAGAAGTAGTCAATACTTTCAGCGGCAATTGAAGCTTGGCCGATTGCAGTGGTTAGTAAGTGAGGGCGAATAATGTCACCCGCTACAAAGTGTCCTTCGCGTTCTGGTATTGCGTAGAACTTGTCTGCATCAATAAGACCACGACCATTGTCAAATTCTTCAAGACCTTCTAAGTCACCACCTTGACCAATTGCAGAGACGATTAAGTCACATTTGATATCAAACTCGGTGCCTTCAACAGGAGTGGGGCGGTTGTCTACCATTTCGCATGTAGCCATACGTAATGCAGTAGCACGACCATCATCGCCTAAGATAACTTTGACTGGCATAACACCATCTTTAATCGTTACACCTTCACGTTGTGCGTCATGCACTTCATGCTCTGCTGCAGTCATTTCAGCTTTCGGGAATAAGGAAGTAAGGGTTACTTCAGCGCCTTGGCGTGCTGCTGCATAAGCTGCGTCATGGGCAACATATCCACCAATTACATGTTCTGGTGCTTCTTCTTTGTTTAGTTTTTCAATGCGACCAAGGCGGCGTGCAACGGATACCACGTCAATAGAAGTATCACCACCACCTACACATACCACACGATCAGCAGTAACTTGTAAACGACCTGTGTTAAATGCTTCTAAGAACTTTACACCGGCAACACAGTTAGGAGCATCGCCACCATCTACAGGTAACCCACGTCCTGACTGACAGCCAAGTGCCCATAAAACTGCATCAAATTCTTTTTCTACGTCTTCTACTGATACATCTTTACCAACACGAGTTTGCATACGGATTTCTATGTTGCCCATATCAAGAATGCGCTGAATTTCGTGGTTCAAATGTTTGCGTGGAGTTCGGTAACCCGGGATGCCATAGCGGAACATACCGCCTAGCTCTTCATGGTCATCAAAAATTACACTCGCATGGCCCATGCGGCGTAATTGATAAGCTGCAGCCAATCCTGCAGGGCCGCCACCAATAATCGCTACGGTTTTGCCAGTAAGTTTTGCGGGGGCTTCAAATTTAAAATTCTGTTCAACTGCAGTATCACGAATGTATTGCTCAACAGCGTTAATACCAACAAAATCTTCTACATGATTACGGTTACAGCCATCCTGACATGGAGCTGGGCATACACGACCCATCATAGAAGGAAAAGGATTTGCATCAGTGGAACGACGGAATGCGTATTCCTGATCCTGCTGTCGGTCGATCTGGCCTCCATCGCGCTGGCCGAATCGCCGCTCAGGATTCGTCCGACGGATGATAGCCCCGAAGGCTTTGATCGGGTTTTCAGCAGGCAGATCGATGTGTTCGGTCTAGCGGTCTACGCGACAGCCAAAGTTCCTGACGTAAAACTCCGCCACGCTGCCGGCGTATTGGCCCAATACCTGGACAACGACGGCGACGGGACACCTGATAACCCGCGCGTGATCGCTGCGCTCCGAAAGAGCAAAGGCATCGTGTTCATGTTCGACAG